>JBNMLT010000130.1:0-3770 GCA_050874965.1 Alphaproteobacteria bacterium | reverse complement strand
TCTAAATGGTGTGCAAGCCAAGGACCGATGCAGGTTTCTCAAGCGGCCACTGGTTGTTCTGCCACTGGCAATACAAATTCGATTACTTGGGTATTCTACTGATTTTTCAGTCGAATTTGAGAATCAAAAAGCTCTGTTCTTTCGAATGGAGCTTTTTTGTTGCATATTTTTATGGATAAAACGATAGATAGAATAAAACTAAATCTTAAAATAAAATCAGCTTTATAGTTACAATATTTCTTAACTATAAACTTGACATTTTTATTTAAAGGTTTATACTTTGTGTATATTGAAACTATAAAGTATGGAGCTGATATGCAGGAAATCAGAGTAAAAATTGAAGAAAACAAGAAAATGCTTCAAAAACTGCTAAAAAACAAAGATAATCAAATAATCCTTGATAAATGGCTAAAAACAGAGCTTGCCTATACTTCAAATGCTATCGAGGGCAATACCTTGACGCGTAAAGAAACCGAATTAGCTATTGAAGAAAAAATAACTTCCGGCGCAAAGCCTATAAATGATTATTTAGAAGCCGTAAACCACGCAAAAGCATTTGATTTTATAATGGAATCTGCAAAAAATAATGTTAAAATTGATGAAGATTACATTTTAAAGATTCGTAAAATCATCTTAACAGGAATTAACGACACTAACGCCGGTTTTTATCGCTCTGTCCGAGTTAGAATATCTGGTTCGCAAACAATTTTGCCTAATCCGTTAAAAGTTCCTGATTTAATGGACAATTTTTCTAAATGGCTAGCACAAAAAGATGATGATATGCTAATAAAAGCCATTGAAGCACATTATCGTTTGGTTTCCATACACCCTTTTATTGACGGAAACGGCAGAACTGCACGGCTATTGCTCAATAGCATTTTAATGGAAAACGGTTATGCGCCGATTATTATTCGTCCTATTGATAGAAAACGATATCTGAGCGCATTAGAAACCTATCAAACACAAGAAAATAAGGAACCATATTACAGATTTATGCTATCCGCAATGAATCGCTCGCTTAAAATGATGATTGATTTGTTGGATATTAATAAGCCGGAAGCCGATAAAACACTCTTAACCATTTCTAAGTTTGCCAAGTTATGCAACGTTCCGGTATCTTCTATCCGTTATTGGATAAAAGAAGAAAAAATAAGACCGTTGGCATTCACACAGTCCGGATATGCCTTGTTTAGCGAAAAGCAAAAGAATGAGATTGAAAAACTAAAAAATAAATAATTCGTTGCTTAAGCTCCTGAATGCTAATTTACAGCAATACTACATTAGTAAATAATTTCAAGAGTAATGCATAAACCACTGGAAGAGCTATTTAATAACTCAAAATCTGAAGAGGCTTCTGAAATTTTGCTTTTTTCGAATTTTAGATTTCAATTTATAGAGTCTTTTTATTGTGAAAATAAGTAAATAAGCTCAATTAATGCTTGTTTTTATGCAATCAAAGTTTATTATGGATTAAGTTAAATTTGCAGCGGTATGAACTATGAGTTATTATAAACTGTCGGAAGAAGATACAAAACGGATTGAAATCACCCCAACCATTGTCGAAAAAGGTTGGGATAATAAAACGCAAATAAGACAAGAGTTTAGTTTTACCAAAGGTCGTATAATGGTCAGAGGTAAAGAAGTTAAACGTGGTGAGCCCAAAAGGGCTGACTACGTTTTGTTTTATAAGCCTAATCTTCCTTTGGCAATAGTTGAGGCAAAGTCTGGATATAAAACGGTTAGTGCTGGTATTCAACAAGGCATTGATTATGCTCAAACATTAAATATTCCTTTCGTTTATAGTTCTAACGGCAAAGGTTTTTATGAACACGATTTATTAACTGGTGCAGAGCGTGAAATTAGATTAAACGAATTTCCATCACCAACTGAATTATGGAGACGTTATAAAAAAGCACAAAATATAACAGAAGAACAAGAAAATAAAATATTTGCTCCCTATTATGATGATGGCTCAGGACGCTCTCCTCGTTATTATCAGCGCATCGCCATAAATCGTACCATTGAAGCAATTGCAAAAGGGCAAAATCGTATATTGCTCGTTATGGCAACAGGCACTGGCAAAACCTATACCGCATTTCAGATTATATGGCGTTTATGGAAGTCGAAACAAAAAAAGCGCATATTATTTTTAGCAGACCGCAATATTTTAGTAGACCAGACCAAAAACCAAGACTTTGCCCCGTTTGGTAAGGCTATGACTAAAATTACCAATAGAACTATTGATAAATCATATGAAATCTATCTCTCATTGTATCAAGCCGTAACAGGTACAGAAGAGGAAAAAAACATATATAAGCAGTTTTCAAAAGACTTCTTTGATTTAATTATTGTCGATGAGTGTCATAGAGGTTCGGCTGCAGAAGATTCAGCTTGGCACGATATTTTGACTTATTTTGATTCGGCTACTCAAATTGGTATGACCGCAACACCAAAAGAGGAATCTAATATATCAACTTCAACTTATTTTGGCGAGCCACTTTACACATATTCTCTAAAACAAGGTATTGAAGATGGTTTTTTAGCTCCATATAAGGTTTTGAAAATAGGTTTAAACCGTGATTTGATGGGATGGAGACCTGAACTTGGAAAGCTAGACAGATATGGCAATGAAATTGAGGATAAAGAATATACTCAATCAGATTTTGATCGTACATTAGTGCTTGAAAAACGCACCAAAGAAGTTGCTAAAAGAGTTATGCAATTTCAAAGAGAAAATGATCCGTACGCCAAAACGATTGTTTTTTGTGAAAATATAGACCATGCCGATAGAATGAGAACCGCATTATGCCAAGAAGCACAAGAGTTCGTAAAAGAAAATCCCAAATATATTATGAAAATTACAGGTGATGATGCCTTGGGTAAAGCGGAACTTGATAATTTTATTGATTTAGATAGTCGTTATCCTGTTATCGCTGTTACCTCTCGCTTGATGTCAACAGGTGTAGATGCCAAAACTTGTAAATTGATTGTTCTTGACCGTACTGTCGGCTCTATGACTGAATTTAAGCAAATTATCGGTAGAGGTACACGCGTTAACGAAGAATACGGCAAATATTACTTTACGATAATGGATTTTCGTAATGCAACAAAACAATTTGCCAACCCAGAATTTGATGGCTATCCGACCGAAGTTAAGTTAGAGCTTGGTGCCAATATTGCTGAACAAGATGCCGATGAAGGCGATATTGATGATGTTGAGTTTGAAGAAGGTATTGAATATACTTATGATTGGGACGAAGCTGATCCAATAGAAGAACACAAAGCCAAAAAATATTATGTTGATGATGTAGAAGTTGAAGTCGTTGATGTTAATGTCCAATATCTTGATGAAAACGGCAAACTAATTGCAGAAAATATCAAGTCATTTTGCAGAAACTTTATGCTTAAACGCTTTCCAAAAGAAAAAGATTTTATTGATATATGGCAATCAGCGCCAAATAAAACCAAGTTATTGACTGGTTTGAGTGATACAGGCTTGTTTTTAGATGAATTGCGCCGTGAATATGGTCGGGAATATGACGTGTACGATGTTATTTTGCAAAACACATACGGTACAGAGCCACTAACCAGAGAACAAAGAGCACAAAAAGCCAACAAAATTCTTGAACAGCTTGAAGGTGATTGTAAAAACATATTTGCTGATGTGATGGCAAAATATGTTGAGGTTGGCATTTCTGCCTTAGAAAACCGTAATACACTTCGTATAGAGCCATTTACCTCACAGTATGGAACAGGTGTTGAAATTGTAC
>JBNMLT010000129.1:0-3833 GCA_050874965.1 Alphaproteobacteria bacterium | reverse complement strand
TGGAGGTTCTTTTAAATATTTTTTTAAGTAACTCATTTATTGTTTTTTAGGAGTATTTCCCAAAATAATCGTCATGACGGCAATTAAGATAAGGAGAATGCCGCAAAAAATTTTTACAGATAAATGCTCATGGAATACAATGACGCCGATAAACACAGCTGTTACCGGTTCTAAAGCTCCCAAAATAGCCGACAACGTCGGACCGATTAATTTAATGGCTATGGTCATTGTTTCAAGAGAAATTATAGTCGGAATAATGGCTGACCCAATTAAACAGCCAAGCATAAACCAAGAATTTATGGGTTGTAGTTCTAAGCCGAAATTTGAAGAAAAAAAGAAAACGAATAAGCCAAAAAACATAACATAAAAGGTTAGCTTTGAATATTTGACACGTTTTAATAATTTTACATTTTTTAGCGCAACCATATAAATAGCATAAGCAAGGGCTGATATAAGAACAAGAACAACGCCTAGCAGGTTTAAGGTTTGTCCATCTTTTCCTTCATAAAATAAACTGATGCCAAGAGTGGTTAAAATAATGGCGCCGACTGTTTTTAAGGATATTCTTTCTTGAAAAAACGTCGCCATCATGAGCGCAACCATAATGGGATAAATAAATAAAATTGTGGAGGCAATTCCGGCGCCAATATAAATATAGCTTTGGAATAAGGTTAAAGACGAAATAGCAAAGATAACTCCTAAAGGCATTAAAACAGCTGCTTCGCGCAACGTTAATTTTAAGGATATTTTTTTGTAAAAAGTTAACCATAATCCAAAAATTATTAAGGCAAAGCTGTAACGATAAAATAAAACTGAATTGGCGGTTATTCCATCCGCGTATAAGGGAAGGGCAAAAAGAGGGTTTGTTCCATAACAACATGTGCCCAAAATGCCAAGAAGAATACCTTTATTTTTGCGTTTCATCTTTACCTCTGTTTTTTCTATAAAATTTTCTGTGCGAGTGCTACTCTTTTGTCTTGAGGTTGTCAAGAGAAAAAAATCAAGAAGCGCTAAACTCAAAAAGGAAGATATGTAAATTAGCGCCTTTTCACTTGCCAGTTATATTAAAAAACTGTATAGATATAATAATCATAACAAACTTGAAAGCGGTTAAAAATGGCACTCTCTTGGAATGAAATTAGAAGTAGGGCAATGAAATTTGCCAATGATTATGCAAATGCTCACTATGAGCGTGGTGAAACTCAAACATTTTATAATGATTTTTTCAATATTTTTGGAATTAACCGTCGCAGAGTTGCATCTTTTGAAGAACCCGTTAAAAAAATTGGAAATAAACAAGGTTTTATAGATTTATTATGGAAAGGCGTTTTACTGGTAGAACAAAAATCAGAAGGACGTGATTTAACGAAAGCCAAAGCTCAAGCTTTTGATTATTTTCCCGGACTGAAAGAAAATGAACTACCACAATATATATTCACTTGTGATTTTCAAAATTTTGAATTGTGTGATTTAGATAATCAAAAAGAATATAAATTCAAACTTCCGGAATTACCGAAATATGTTGAACTTTTCGGTTTTATTGCCGGCTATGAAAAGAAAGAATATAAAGATTTTCAACAGGCAAATATAGAAGCCTCAGAACTTATGGGGAAGCTATATGATGAGCTAAAAGAAAACGGCTACGCACAACACGATTTAGAGTTGTTTTTAGTGCGTATTTTGTTTTGTATGTTTGCTGATGATACCGGTATTTTTGAAAGAGATATCTTTAAGGAATTGATTGAAAAAAGAACAAATATTGACGGTTCAGATACCGGAATGTGGGTCGCTCAATTATTTGATGTATTAAATACTCCGGTAGAAAAACGACAAAAAAATCTTGATGAAGATTTGGCGCAATTTCCTTATATTAACGGCTCGCTATTTGATAAAACTGTGCGGATACCATCATTTGACAGTAAAATGCGTAAAGCACTTCTTGATTGCTGTTATTACACGTGGAATGGTGTGTCTCCGGCAATTTTCGGTTCTCTTTTTCAATGCGTTGCAGATAAGCAAAAACGTCGGACATTGGGCGAGCATTATACGACCGAAAAAAATATAATGAAAACGATTTCTCCGTTATTTTTAGATGAGTTAAAAGTTGAATTTGAAAAGCTGAAAAATGATAAGTCCACAGGCAAAAATGCAAAATTAAAAGAATTGCATAAAAAAATAGCAAAACTGAAATTTTTAGACCCTGCCTGCGGTTGTGGCAACTTTTTAGTTGTCGCCTATAGAGAATTACGTCAGCTTGAATTGGAAATATTAAAAGAATTGCCGTCAGAAAGTGAACTTGATATTTCTCTAATGTCTTTAATAGACGTAGATAATTTTTATGGCATTGAAATAGAAGAATTTCCGGCAAAAATTGCCGAAGTTGCTTTATGGATTTGTGACCACCAGATGAATATAGAACTTTCAAAAGCATTTGGACAGTATTTTGCTCGTATTCCACTTAAAAAAACAGCGCATATTTTATGCGGAAATGCGTTAACAATAGATTGGAAAGAATTAGTCAAACCTGATGAGCTTTCATATATTTTAGGTAATCCACCGTTTATCGGGGCAAGGATGAAATCTGAAGAACAATCTAAAGAAATGCAAAACATTTTTTCTGACGTCAAAGGTTATGGAGATTTAGATTATGTGACTGCGTGGTACGCAAAAGCGGCTAAATATATACAGAACACAAAAATAAAAGTAGCTTTTGTTTCTACCAATTCAATTACTCAAGGTATTCAATCTGGCGTGTTATGGGGCTGGTTATTTGAAAAATACAGCATATTTATTCATTTTGCGCATCGTACTTTTGTTTGGGATAGTGAAGCAAGCGGCAAAGCACACGTTCATTGCGTAATTGTCGGTTTTGCCAATTATGATACAGATAAAAAATTGATATATGATTATCATACATTAAAAGGCAATGCACACGAAATAAAAGCTAAAAATATAAATCAATATTTGTTAGACGCTAGAAATGTTGTTATAACCGCAAAAACAAAACCGATTTGCGATGTTCCAGAAATTGTTTTTGGCAGTATGCCGAATGATGGTGGTAATTTGATAATAGAAGAAAAAGACTATGAATCTTTTATTGCTACTGAGCCAATTAGCAAAAAATATATTAAGAAGTTATTGGGAGCAGAAGAATTTATCAACAATAAAAAACGCTGGTGCCTATGGTTGAAAGATGTAAATCCTCAAGATTTGTCAAAGATGCCATTAGTTAAAGAGCGTATAGAAAAAGTTAAACAAATAAGACTGGAAAGTAAGCGTAAAGAAACAATAGAGTTGGCTAAATATCCGTCATTATTTGGAGAAATCCGACAACCAGATTCTGATTATATTTTAATTCCCTCGACATCATCAGAAAGGCGTAAATATATACCAATTGGATTTTTTAATACAAATACAATATCAACTAATGCCAATATGCTCATTCCACACGCCACCCTCTATGAGTTTGGAATATTAACGTCTATTATGCATATGACTTGGATGAAATATGTTTGTGGTCGGTTAAAAAGTGATTATAGATATTCAAATAAGATTGTTTATAATAATTTTCCGTGGCCACAGCAACCAACGGATAAGCAAAAAGAAAAAGTTCAAAATTTGGCGCAAAAGGTGCTTGATGTGCGAGCAAAATATCCAGATTGTTCACTTGCCGTTTTATATAATCCTGAAACTATGCCCGCTGATTTGACAAAGGTGCATAATGAATTGGATAAAGCGGTTGATGTTTGCTATGGCAAAAAAACATTTACATCAGATTCAGAGCGTATGGAGTTTTTGTTTGATTTATATGAACAATACACAACCCCGTTAAC
>JBNMLT010000128.1:0-3866 GCA_050874965.1 Alphaproteobacteria bacterium | reverse complement strand
GTATGTTAACACCAATTGTTCTGGAGAACAATTTACTGAATGGTCTTATAACGCTTGTGCTGATTCTCTACCGATGTCACCTGCGAAAGCAGCTGTTTTTTGCAAAAATAACGCCGATTTATCTATATCATTTTCAAAATAAATTTGTAACAAAAAACTCCCCGTTATTAACTTAACGGGGAGTTTTTTGTTAGCTAATCTCTAAAGATTAAGCAGCTTTTTTTTCTGCGTGGTCTTTTTGAGTTTTACCGTATTTAATAGCAGCTTGAGCAGCAGCCAAACGAGCTACAGGTACACGGAATGGTGAGCAAGACACATAGTCTAAACCGCACTGTTGGAAGAACTCGATGGATTTAGGGTCACCACCATGTTCACCGCAAACGCCCAACAACAAGTCTGGGTTTGTTTGACGACCGCATTCGCAAGCGCGTTTAACCAATTTACCAACACCGTCAACATCAATAGAAGCAAACGGATCAGCAACATAAATACCTTTAGCGCGATAGCAATCCAAAATGGCACCGGTATCATCACGACTCATACCCAAAGTTGTTTGAGTCAAATCGTTTGTACCAAAACCAAAGAATGCAGCAGAAGCGGCAATTTCTTCAGCCATCAAGGCGGCTCTTGGCAATTCAATCATTGTACCAACTTCATATTCAATAGATTTGCCTTTTTCAGCAAACAAAGCTTGAGCAGTTGTATCAATGATGTGTTTAACAATATCCAATTCTTTTTTAGAACCAACCAATGGAACTTCAATTTCTGGTGTAACTTTAACACCTTCATCACGGCATTCCAAAGCAGCTTCCAAAATAGCGCGAGTTTGCATTTCGCAAATTTCAGGATAGGTAATTGGTAAACGGCAACCACGATGACCCAACATCGGGTTCATTTCGTGCAAAGAATTTGCGCGGTTTTTAACTTCAGCCAAAGTTTTGCCCATTTTATCAGCCAATTCTTGCATTTCTGCGTCTGTATGAGGCAAAAATTCGTGAAGAGGCGGATCCAACAAACGAATAACAACAGGGAAACCGTTCATTGTTCTGTACAATTCTTTGAAGTCTTCTTTTTGATATGGCAATAATTTAGCCAAAGCAGCACGACGGCCAGCTTCATCATCAGATAAAATCATTGTGCGCATGTCAGAAATTCTTTTAGCGTCAAAGAACATGTGTTCAGTACGAGCCAGACCGATACCTTCAGCACCAAAAGCCAAAGCTTGTTTAGCGTCAGCTGGAGTTTCAGCGTTAGCGCGAACATGCATTGTGCGAATTTCATCAACCCAGCCCATAAATGTGCCAAAATTACCAGTCATAGAGGCACTTACAGTTGGAATTTCACCTTCAATGATTTGACCTTTGGCACCATCCAAAGATACCCAATCACCTTCTTTAATAACAACACCTGATTTTGTAGACATTGTTTTAGTTTTGTAATCAATAGTGATGTCTGTAGAACCAGATACGCAAGGAGTACCCATACCACGAGCAACCACGGCAGCGTGAGAAGTCATACCACCGCGAGCTGTAATAACACCTTGAGAAGCATGCATACCGCCAATATCTTCTGGAGAAGTTTCGTTACGGATAAGAATAACTTTTTCACCTTTAGCGGCCCAAGCTTCAGCGTCTTCAGCGCAGAATACGGCACGACCAACAGCAGCACCAGGAGAAGCCGGTAAACCATTAGCAATTACTTTTTTGTTTGCTTTTGGATCCAACATTGGGTGTAATAATTGGTCTAATTGATCAGCGCCAACACGCATAATAGCTTCTTCTTTAGTCAACAAACCTTCGTTAACCATTTCAACAGCCATTCTTACAGCGGCGGCAGCAGTTCTTTTACCGTTACGGCATTGCAACATCCACAATTTTTTGTGTTCAATTGTGAATTCCATATCTTGCATATCTTTGTAATGTGCTTCCAAAGCATTGCGAACATCTACAAGTTGTTTATACAAATCAGGCCACAATTCTTCCAAAGAGTTGCCTTTGCCTTCAGAACCCATAGGTTGTGGTGTACGAATACCAGCCACAACGTCTTCACCTTGAGCGTTGATTAAGTATTCACCATAATATCTGTTTTCACCAGTTGCTGGGTCGCGAGAGAAGCAAACACCTGTTGCGGAATCATTACCGGCGTTACCGAACACCATGGTTTGAACGTTACAAGCTGTACCCCAATCACCAGGGATATTATTTAATTTACGATAGGTGATGGCGCGGGCCGCGTTCCAAGAACCAAATACGGCGCCTATACCGAGCCATAATTGTTCCCAAGGATCTTGAGGAACAACTTTACCCAATTTTTTACCAATTTCTTTATATTCATTTACCAATTCTTTTAAGTCATCGGTTGTCATATCTGTATCAGATTTATAACCTTTGGCTTTTTTCATAGCTTCAAGAGCGCCTTCATATTCATCAAGGTCAGCACCCAAAACTACATCAGAGAACATTTGAATAAAGCGACGGTAAGAGTCATAAGCGAATCTTTCGTTACCAGAAACTTTAGCCAAACCTTTAACGCTTTCATCGTTTAAACCAAGGTTTAAAACGGTGTCCATCATACCAGGCATAGAAATTCTAGCGCCGGAACGAACAGAAAACAACAGCGGATTTTCAGGATCGGCAAATTTTTTACCCATAATGGCTTCAACACCGGCAACAGCTGCTTTAACTTGGTCTTTCAAGTCAGCAGGATATGTGTTGTTGTTTGCATAGTAATATGTGCAAACGTCTGTTGTAACGGTGAATCCAGGAGGAACAGGTAAACCAACTTTGTTCATTTCTGCTAAGTTGGCACCTTTACCGCCCAGGAGATTACGCATGTTGGCATCGCCTTCAGCTTTGCCATTTCCAAATGTATATACCCATTTACTCATGGTTATTTAAGCTCCTATTAGCTATTTTGTTAAAACGAAGTCACAGCCCGCAAACGAGCCATAACTAAAATTAAAAAACTTCAATTTGCCTAGAATGTATAACACAAAACGCCAGACTTCAAGCAAAATATTACATTTTAAGGCAAAAAAATATGGACATAATTGCTTATTTTTACGCAAAAAATAAAAAGGCTGTTCAAACCTGAACAACCTTTTAAAAATACTCTTTTTTAGACTGTTATTTAGACAAGATGTCTAATAATTTTTTGTTGGCTTCTTCCATTGTGCAGTTGCTGTAAATGGAAACTTCGCTGGCCAGACGGTTTACAGCCTGCTCATAAATTTGGCGTTCGCTGTAAGATTGTTCGGCAATATTTTCATTGCGGTATAAATCGCGGATGACTTCGGCAATGGCTACCGGATTGCCGGAATTGATTTTGTTTTCATATTCCTGCGCGCGGCGAGACCACATAATTTTACGGACTTTAGCTTTGCCTTTTAAAGTTGCAAAAGCTTCGTTCATTGTTTTGTCATCAGAGATTTTACGCAGGCCGACATGCTGAATTTTGGAAGTCGGAATGCGCAGAGTCATTTTATCCTTGTCAAAATTTACCACCAGAAGCTCAAGCTCGGAACCGGCAATATTTTGTTTGGTCACGTCAGCAACTTTACCTACCCCGTGGGTTGGATAAACGACATATTCGCCGGCGTTAAAAGTTAGTGATGGTAATTTTTTAATACTCATGTTCACTCCAGAAAAATAAAATTTATCACGAAAACATTAGTGAATATATCACATTTTTCGGGTTAAATCCAGAGTAAAAATGCAAAATTTTGTAAATTTTTCACTATTTTTAATTTTTGGAAATAATTTTGTCTGTCTGAGCGCTTCGGTTAAAGCCATGGCTGCTGAAACAGCCATATTTATGGAGCGGGCTTCCGGCGACATCGGAATCAGCAGCTGTGCATCGGCTAATTC
>JBNMLT010000127.1:0-3876 GCA_050874965.1 Alphaproteobacteria bacterium | reverse complement strand
TGGGCTGACCAATCACGAACGCATGGGAAAAATCAGGCAAAATCTGGCTTATGTCTGGGCCGATGGCTATGAGAGCAAACAATGGGAAAAACGTTGTGTTCCATATTTGGGCATTCGCTTAACACCTACTCTTATTTTGCATGAAATGATTGGCTGCGGACATGGTTGGAACCAAGCCGAAGCGCTGCGGTTAGCGAAAAAATGCAAAGCCCGCCTTTTGACATATGATGAATATCAAGTCGTTTTGCGTTGTTGGTTCAAAATTTCAGAAATGCGCGGACTTGCGGGGGACTTTCCGTTAGAAGAGTATCCAACTTGGATTTATAAAGGTAAAAACAAATACTCCAAGGAAAGCTGTTGCATTCTATGCGCGACTAATGGAAAAAAATTGTGGCTGAGCGAATTTGACTCCACCGGCAATGTTTTGCTTGCTTTGAAATAATGAAAAAAGCAGAGAGCGTTTCGCCCTCTGCTTTTAACTTGATTTAAGGTTCTTAAAAATGAAAGAACATTTGTCTTATGTCATCCATTATACTTTTTTATTTTCCGCTTTTTCCACCACCAAAAAAACTACCTATGGCCGAAATTGTGCTGTTTAAATTGTCCCAACCACTTTGACGAGCCGCTTTTACACGGTTTTCAACATCTTTATTGAGATTATATAAATTCGACTGATTTTGATAGCCTGAAACCGAACCGTCTAATAACGATTTTATTTGCTCAATATAGTTTTTTTGAGCTGTATTGTTAAAGTTTGCCCCCATAATACTGTTATTCAAACTTTGTGTATAAGCGTTTTGCCCATTTAACACACTTTGATATGCCGCTTGATTAAGAGCTTCGTTTTGCTTACTTTGTAAATCATTCACAGCCCGCTGATAGGCTTCACTTCCCACGCTAATTCCCTTATTGGCTAAATTTGTTTCCAAATCTGCCTTTGCTTGCTGATATTGTGGTGTCAGTTTATCCACATACGACTGATAAGTGGCATTTTCCGCCCTTTGGCGCGCCTCATCAGAACCTTCTACCGAAAGTTGATAATTCGGTAAATTATTAAGATTTTGGCTCATATTCAAGGCCTGACGCGTCATATTATTAAGGGTATTGTCATAATTTGAAGTATTATAATTTTCCAAATAATTCAAATAATTTTTTTCATAACCATATGGTGAAGCTGAAGAACTTCCAAAAATTTTTCCTACCGATTTACTCATTTTTTTCTCCTTTTAATTTTAGCCATTTGCATTCATCTTTCAACATTCCTAAAATATAGCAGTCTTCTCCATTTTCTCGAAAAGATCGCAATATCCCCTCTTGTTGAAAACCCAACTTTTTTACAAAATTTAAACTGGCGCTGTTTGACTTGTTAATTAACAAAGAAATACGCCGACATTTCATAGTCTTAAAGGCAATTTCAAACATAATTTTTAACATTCGCCGATTGCACCAACGTTTATCCACACTGTACACAGTCCACCAAACTTCATGCTGTTCTCGATAATTGTGAAAAATCAACCCACCCAATAGTTTCCCTTTTAGGGTAAAACCAAAAGTAATATGACTATCCAACCAATTTTTATCATATTTCAGTCCTTGGCAAATCCAGTCGGTTATAATATCATTTTTATCAAACAAAATCTGATATTCTTCAGTGTTTATCATAACACACCACTCCCAACCTCATAGCGAATTCCGGTTTCATACCACTCAATCAAATTGCCCTTTGTTTTAGTTTTAAAAACTAAACTAGCCTTATATCCCGTGGCTGAATTTGCAATCCACTGACTGCGTATAGACGTACTTTCTGCCGCCGTCCATTTTACCCCAAGCGGATTGATTGAATTTGACCATTTTGTTTCATTCCATTTATGCAAACCTGAATCTTTCAAATTTTCTTGATAATCAATTTGACGGCTTTCCATATCCATATTTGTATAAATTACCAATGAATAACCTGAACTGGAACGAGTCCGCGGATTCAGTAATTGAATTTTTTTGACGCAGCTGTTGCCAAAATCGGTGTAGGCTTGTTCAACACAACCGCTAATTTCCAAACCATTGTCAGAATACCCTTCATCAAACAAAAACACGCCTTGGTCCGAACCAAAATACAAACGCTGTTTATACATTCCCCAACAATGCGCACGAATACCTGTAAAACGACACCAAGCTCCGGTATTAACATTAATAACATGCTGTTCATATTGATTAGATACCGGCACATTAAAAAGTCCATATCCACCACGACTATAAATGATACCCTGCCAACCTTGGCGCTGTAAATTGCGTGCCGTGCGTGATAAAATAAGACCTCGAATGTTGTCGCTAAAAGCGATTTGAGAGGCATTGGCTCGCTCCAGTGGTAAAGCTTTGGACAACGGGACATAGCCATCTTCGGATATGATCACCACATCTCCCTGATAGGGCACTAAACAATTATAACCGATCGGACGACTGATTTTATAAGAACCGCGCAACTGCCAATCGGCGGCATTATTAATATCTGAACCGGTATAAACCAAAGCTTCACCTTCCGAAGTGATAAATACTGTCAAATCATCAATTCCCTGACCTCCGTCCTGTGTCCAATTGGCCACAGCCACCAATTTACCACCGAAACGCACTATCTTAGCTAAATCAAAACATTGCAACGTTCCGGAAATATTACCTGCGGTTTCCGAATACCAGACTTTTAGTGAACCATTTTCAATAAACCACAAACGCTGTTTTGACAAAGCAACGCCAATAATTTTGGTGTCATTCAAATTTTCTGCCGTAAATCCCCAATCTTCAAAATGCTCAATTCCTTTCTCATCTTGATAGTAGACTTTAGGCTTGTCATTACCATTTACAAAATACAAATAATTCTTGTATTGCTGAGTATTGCAATAACCAATTGAAAATTTTACATTTTCGTAACAATACACATTTTTAGACGAACTAATGTTATAGGCTTTTCCACCAGATATGGCTAAAAAAACATTGCTGTCTCCATTTTTATATTCGACTAGAGAACAAACTTTGTCCGGCATATTTTCCACGTAACTGACATACCCTTTGCGCAAAGCGACTTTGGTGTCCAGTGGCATGTAATTATCCATAACAATGGCATAACCAGCATCCATTTTGGCTAAACTATCGCGCACATTTAAACCGCTAATCGGTGCCGGTAAAGTAATGCTCACCGATTTATTGCTTTTTGACGCCAACTTTAACTTCATTATATGTTACTCCTATATCTGCCAAATTTTCCAGAGAATGCGCCAAACAGATATTAGCGGCAGCATGCTCCGCGCCAAAACGTTTTTTCAGTTCCCGTTGAAATTCATCGTATTCTTCCCCATAATCCAAACCACTCCTTTTCAGCCAACGCCACAAAATATTCAGTTTCACCAAATATTCATCAAAAATCGGCACATCAGTATTGTCTGTTAACGCACTTTTTTCTTCAAAAGTATCAAAATCCCAAACCACTCCGTTGGAACGATATTGAAACACAATGCGCAAACCACCCGCCGGCGGTGTTAAAAACACAAACCGACCATTTTGAATTTTAAACTTTAATTCCGTACTGGGATTAAAAAAATATTTTTCCCTCATCCATTGCTCCGGTGTAATGGCTCCCACGACCCGTTCTTGACTATCCTTAATAAAAATCGTATTATTCAACAAACAATAAAAATCCGGCAAAAAATCGGAAATTGGGTATTGAGTTCGCCCTTCAACCGTGCGCAAACATCCCTCTTTTGTCAGTTCTTGCCAATCACCATAGCGCAACAAACTGTCCGAGGCCGATTTAGCCACACTCAAAAAAATACTTTCTTGCTGACTATTAGCATCAAACAAGTTATTTGGGCGTTTGGTCGCGGCCAAATC
>JBNMLT010000126.1:0-3975 GCA_050874965.1 Alphaproteobacteria bacterium | reverse complement strand
GTTTCTTTAGCGGAGACTGTTTTTTATTTGTAAAATATTATTTTTTGCTATATATCAAAAATGATATATGTGTCGTGCTGAGGATATTATGGAACAACAATTACCAATAGATGTGATGAAATACGCCGTAAAAGGGATAAGCTATATTGCTCATCCGTTGCGTTTGCGAATCTTGGAATTTTTGGATGTCAATGGAGAATCTTCTGTTTCTCAAATAACAGAAGCCGTTGGTGAGGAGCAAATGATTGTATCCCAAAGTTTAAGAAAGTTTCGTGATGCACATTTAGTTTCAACAAAACGCCATGGAATTTTTATTTATTATGGCATTCAAGAAGAATATCCGGCCAGTATTTTTGTTTGTTTGCGAAAACTTTACGGGTATATGACAGACAATTTTCGTTTTTTGGCTGATGATTATAAAGCTGTTTTGCCTATGGATTACACCACAATGGCCGCAAACAGAATTAAGCTTTTTGCCAACTTCGACAAAATGAGAATTTTGGAGTTTTTATTGCTAAACGGCGAATGCAATGTGGGGCAAATTGTTCAAGGTATTGGAAGCAACCAGCTGAAAGTTTCGCAATATTTGCGACGTTTGAAAGATGATGCGTTTGTTGCCAGTCGCCGCGATGGGAGATATATTTATTATCGTATCACAAAAGGCGTTCATAAAACGGCACTACAATGCATTCATAAACGATATGACAGATATAAATTTATTTAGGGTTGAATGCATTGAAATTTTGGGGTTTTATTAAAATGGTAGTTCTGGGCAGAGTTGAACTGCCGACCCATCCATGTGAAGGATATGTGATAACCGTTTCACCACAGAACTATAAAAAAGTTCTAAAATTAATTGGTAGTTCCGCGCAGAGTTGAACTGCAGACTCATCCATGTCAAGGATACGTGATAACCGTTTCACCACGGAACTAAAAACTAAGCGTATCATAATCACATTTTTAATCTTGTCAAATCTAAATTTGTAAAAAGTAAAATTTATTAAAAATCTCTGCTTTGAATCTGTGCTATCTTTGTGGCAATTGATAATTAAAGCAGAGATTTTTTTGTTGGATTTGAAAATTATTTTCCGCTTAAGGTTTTTAAGTTGTTAATAATATTGGTGGCAGCTGTTTGAGATTCTTCGCTTATGCCGGCTGCTTGCAAGGCAAGCTTTTTCAAACAAGTATTTGTGATGTCTTTAGATGTTTCACTCACGGTGTTGACAAAAAGTGTCCCATTATAAAGGCGGGTGTTGGCCTCATTCAACATGCAAGCTTGCATTTTTTGACGAGGTGTGGCGTCTGCGGTGGTTGTTGTATATTGGGAAATGTTTTCACAAGCGCTTAAAGCCAACAATACGGCTAAAAAATAAATTTTTTTCATGTTCTTCCTCTTTAGATTAAATATTTTGAAGATTGAAATATCATAGTCTGGTTAATAAATTATAAAAAATGGTAATGTGAATATTATCTAATTATTATCCCAGTTTTTATGTAAAAGCGAATCGTTGTAATAGAAAAATTGCTAAAAAAATATTTTTTTGTAGTATATGTTGTATTTATGTCTATAAGTACATTAAAATGAACTGTTTCTATACATTCAGTTATATACAAAAAAGCTTGAATTCGTGTTATCCTGTTGTGATTATATAACAATTTAATTATTTAATGTTTGACAAATTATTGAGTTGATTCTATATGAATAATGTGTATTTGAGTTATGAGGTGAAAAAATATGACAGAAACAAGATCTCTTAGAGGAAGAGTTAATGATAACGAACCAAATCCGGTTGATGTGCATGTGGGCAATAGAATTCGTTTGCGTCGCACAATTTTGCATATTACTCAGCAACAAATGGCTGAAATGCTCGGATTAACTTTTCAACAAATACAGAAATATGAAAAAGGCATGAACCGCGTTGGTGCTAGCAGACTTTGGGATATTAGCCGAGTTTTGGAAGTGCCTATGGGCTTTTTCTTTGAAGATATGGATGAGGATGTTGTTAAAAATAGTCCGCGTATGCTGGGCAAAAATCAAAGTGAGAAAAATTATTACTTTGAAGAAGACAAACGTTCTTTTGATGATGATCCGATGAAACGCAAAGAAACATTGGAATTGGTTCGAGCTTATTATAAAATTCCTAATCGATCCATCGCGCGAAATTTGTTCAATTTGATGGTGGCTTTGTCCAAATCAAATAGCAATATGGCAATGGCCGAAAAAGACGTTGCTGATGATGCAAAATTTTAATCAGAACGAACAAAACGAAAAGCCAAAATTTTTTGGCCGGAGGAAAGGTCGAACAATCCATAAAGCAAAAAGTTTTTTGTTAGAAAAGTTTTTGCCGCGGATTAAGCTGGACATTTCCTCTGAAGATGTTTTGAATGATTCTTTTTTTAATCCTCAAAAAAGAAAAGCGTTGGAAATTGGTTTTGGTGATGGTAGTCATTTGTCTGCTATTGCTAAAAGTCAGCCGGATACAAACTTTATAGGTGTTGAAGTCTATAAAAACGGCGTGGCTAATTTACTTTCTTTGCTCACAGGCGTGACCGAAGGACAGGCAGGGAATTTGTCTGAAAATATTCAATTGGAAAATGGCCGCACTGACAATGTCAGAGTATATGATGACGACGCGCGAATATTATTTTCTAAACTTCCGGATCAATGTTTTGATAAAATATATTTGTTATTTCCGGATCCTTGGCCAAAGAAAAAACATGAAAACCGCCGCTTTATTAATCTGGAAAATTTGAAAGAATTAGCTCGCCTGCTGAAAAAAAATGGCATTCTGCAAATTGCTACAGATCATGCTGTATATAAAAAATGGGTTTTGCAGATTATGTCGAAAGATGCAAACTTTGCGTGGACGGCAAAATGTTCTGATGATTGGCGGAATCCTCCTACTGATTGGTTTGAAACAAAATATCAGCATAAAGCAATTCGTGAAGGGCGAAAACCAGTATTCTTTGAATATAAAAGAGTTTAATTCATCATTTCTTTGAGCGCAGTTGTGATAGATGATGAATCTGGCGCGTATGAGTAATTTTGCCCTTTCTTTGCCAAATCATGCAAATATAATATTGAAAACAAGCGAACGGATGGTGTTAGTCCGAGTTTAGGGTCTTTCTTTTTATCAATAAGTTCTAACAGTTGTTTCCGTTTTAAATTTTCACGAATGCAAATTCTGTCTAAAACATGCCATTCCGATTTGGCTAAACGCATGCTGGTTTTGCGGTTGTAAATGGATATAACTCTATTTTGTAAAATGGTCATTTTATTTTCCTTAAAGTTGTATTCTTCTTAGTATAAATTCTAAAAAGATTTTTTGCAACCAAAAAGTTATACTTTATTGCGATTCATCTATATTCTTTGCTTTAGACTCTAAATAGACTCAATTTAAAAATTCTGTCATATTTTTTAAAAAAGTATATTTTTTTGCTTGCAATAGGGGGACTGTTGTGGTATATAAACGCTACAACAATTGTTTTGAGGGGGTTGCCCCGCAGCGAAGCAAATATAAAATATAGTGCAAACCTTTGTTGCGAAAGAGTTTGTAAAATGTAACAAATTTAGATGGCAGATGCCCATTACGGTGCTTTTTGCCGTTTAGCTATAGGAAAAGTATTAAAAATGGATACACAAAACATTAGAATCCGCTTGAAAGCTTTTGACCATAGATTGCTTGATCTCTCTACAGCAGAAATCGTGCATACAGCCAAAAGAACAGGCGCAAATGTCAGAGGGCCGATTCCTCTGCCAAACAGAATCGAAAAGTTTACGGTAAACCGTTCTCCACACGTTGATAAAAAATCTCGTGAGCAGTTCGAAATCCGCACTCACAAAAGACTTCTGGATATTGTAGATCCTACACCGCAAACCGTAGACGCTTTGATGAAACTTGATCTGGCTGCCGGTGTTAATGTAGAGATCAAATTGTAATAATGTTAATGTTGGCTTTTCGGATATAGGGAAGG
>JBNMLT010000125.1:0-3996 GCA_050874965.1 Alphaproteobacteria bacterium | reverse complement strand
GTATTAACCAATTCCATAATCACAATAAACAAAAGGCTGGAGATAAGCAAGGCTTTTTGCCAAAGAGCTAAATTAAGAAACAAGGCAAAAAGCGAAAAAATAATAAAAACAAGCAAGTCTTGTCTGAGGGCTGCTTCACTTTTGAAAGATGCCGTAAAGCCGTCACGGGAATAAATAAATGCTTTCATAATTCTTTTGATGCCGGTGTCTGTAGCCTTCATTATTAGTCTCCTTTAGTGTAATCATAATTTATTTTACAGCAACGTCAATATTTTATTGTTATTTTTCTTTTAATAAATCTTGAAAAGATAGAAAAAAACGTTAACAATACGAGTTGTATTTTTAATAAAAGGAGATTCAAATGTCTAGGTTTGATAATAGTCCGAATTACGGTTTTATCTTTTTTATTGCGTTGGTTGC
Organism: Alphaproteobacteria bacterium; assembly: GCA_050874965.1. Classification (GTDB taxonomy): domain Bacteria; phylum Pseudomonadota; class Alphaproteobacteria; order RF32; family CAG-239; genus RUG410. The sequence goes on along the minus strand of JBNMLT010000125.1, from coordinate 3,576 downwards.
CGCCGGTATTTCCGCAGGGGCAACAAAAATGATTGTTGGTGGAAGTGAGCCAAAAGTGGCGGTGGTAGATATTCAGCGTGTTGTGTTGGCGTCAAAAGATGTTTCAGCACTCAAAACAGAAAGAGATAATCAGATTAAAGAGCTGCAAAAAATGGCTGATGATGCTAATGCTAAAATAGCCAAAATTAGTGATGAAGAGGCAAAGAAAAAAGCTTCGGAAAAATATTTGGCTGAAATAAATGCTAAAAAAGAAAGTTATGATCAAGTTTATGCTTCCGCTTTGCAAGCATCTGATCAAAAACTGAATAATGTGATAAAAGAAGTTGCCGATAAAGAAGATGTTTCTATCGTTTTTAATAAAAACTCTTTAGTTCAAGGTGGCTTGGATATCACAGATTCAGTTGTGGATATGGTTAAATAAAAATATCGGCTAAAAAAAATGACTTTGTGAAAACAAAGTCATTTTTTTTAGCGCTTGTATGTGTTAATCAGCAATTCTTCAAATTCTGTGTTGGAAAACATTTCGGGCAAAACAATTCCATCTTTGAGTAAAGGTGTGTAGAGAATATAAAATGGTAATCCTTTTCGTCCGTATTGCGCCATAAATTCTAAAGTTTGAGCATTGTAATCTGTCCAATCGACTTTAATTATTTCTAATTGGTACAGCTGTTGCCAACGTTTTATGTTTTGTGTGTTTAAAGTGTTAAAGTCATTGTAACGACAGGTAAGACACCAATCCGCGCCAATTTCCAACAATACGGGATGTCCCTGACTAAGTTTTTCTAAAATAAGTTGTTTATCAATGGCTGTTTGTTTGGTTGCGGCGTTTCCAATAAGATTTTTTTTGTAACTGTTGTCGGCAATCAATGTAGGGATACCTAAACAAATAACAAAAATGAAACAAATGCTGATTGCGCTTATTTTTTTTAGTTTTAGAATTTTTGTTTCAGAAATGCTTTCATCAAAAACACCGTCTAAAGATTTGTTGAATTTTTGATAAATATAAAAGAAAAACAAAAAGATAAATAAACATAGCAGGAGCACAATAACACAAATCCAGTTTGTTTGGCTCAAAATTAAAGATAAAAACCATAAAATGGTTAAAAAAAGCATTCCTTGCATGAACAAATAAAGTTTATTCAGCCACGGTCCTGGGGAAGGTAATAAATTTTCTGGATTTTTTAAGCAGTAGGCCAATAAGTAGGGAAGCGAAAGTCCAAAAGACACGGCGTATAAAATAATTACAATGTCTAAATAAGTGCCGCTGAGCGCAAAACCGATTGCCGTGGCTAAATAAGGACCGGTGCATGGGGTTGAAAGCAAAACGATTAACCAGCCTAAAATAAAATTGAATTTATTGTCCAGACGGTGACTGATGTTTTGCATGCCAAGATTTTGCAGATGTGGAAAAATAACAATTAAAGAAGCTAAAACAAAAGTCATGATGATTAAAAACTTTATACTTTGATATTGCATGCCCCAACCTAAAGCGTATCCTAAATATTTGGCCGGTAAAAGAAGGGCTATTAAGAAAGAAAAACCGCTAAATATTCCTAAAAATGTCATAAGTAAAGATTTCTTCAGCCGGCGGCGTTTGGAAAGGCTTGCTTGCGAGATGCTTATAATTTTTAGAGACAATACAGGAAACACGCAAGGCATAAAATTTAAGATAAAACCGCCAAGCAGAGCAAGAAAAATCAAACCTAAATTTAAGGAACGTGTCTCAGTGTCAAACAAAGAAGCCGCAGAGGCCTTCAGGGTATCTCTGTAAGCGTCAAAAGAATTTAACACCGCCGTGATAATAAATGTTTTTCCAACAAAAGTTTCCGTGTTTTGCACAATGGGGTTAAAACGAACATAAATTTTTTTATCTTGTATGCTGACAAGTGGTGCCGAAAATTCTGAATATCCCTCGTTTTTTTCAAGAAACACTTTAAAGTTTTTTATTTTTGTGTCAGCCATAAATTCTAAACGTAAAGATTCGCCTTGTTTATCTTTATCAACAACAAATTTGCTTAAATGTAAATTTTGCGTGTCTGTTGATGGCAAAAGAGAAATATTTTGATAAAAGAAATTATCCAAACCATTATTCAAAAAAATATCGCCATGTGGTAAAAAATTAAGGGATAAATTAAAAGATTCTGCTTGGCAATCCATAACCATATTACAAGTTGTAAGATTAACTTTTGCTTTTAGTTCGAGAGGTTTTTCCGGATTATCCACTGTCAGTTTAATCGGTATTAAAAAATCTCCAAAATATTTGTGAACAGAAGGTAATGAGGCTGTATTGACAGGTACAGGGTAAAATATTTTATAATTTTCAAGATTGTCCGGCGCAGATAGTTTTATTTTGGGCTTGCGCAAATTGGATGATAGATTATTGGCCAGCACAAAATAATTATCACGCGTAAAAATGTGAACACCGACCGTCAATTCTTTGTTGCTGTCAAGAAAAGATGCCGGAGAAACAAGACGAATGTCTATATGTTGCCCGACTTCCGTTTTCCCTAATCCATGATTAGAAACCAAGGGGTTTTGACTTCCATAAAGAAAAATTTTTTTCCAGCCTGTTTTTTTGAGCTTGTATTCAATTTTACTGAGGAGATCAGTATCCCCATCAGTTGCTTTTTTATAGTCTTCAATAGCTTGGCGCTCTTCTTTGTTGCTACTGTAGGTGAGGAACTTTTTAAAATTGTAAACTTTAACAAAATAGCCGTCTTTGGGCTCAATATAGGAAACCTCGTTTGGTTTGTCATAATCATCTTCGGAATGAACTTGTCGATAAGCTTTGGGAACAAGTTTATCTTCAATATATTTGGTGTAGATGGTTTTGCCAATGCGATAGGTCAGCACGCTGTTTCTCAAATATTTGGCATAGCGGTTGAGTGTCGTTTCATCAGCATTTGGAAAAAAAGGTCGTAATTTTTCGGAGAAGTCGCTTTCAAAAATTTCATTATTAGGATATTTATTGTTAAAATAATTTCCAATTTCATACATAATTGTAAAAGTTTGAAGTGTTGTGCTTGGCGCATTTTCATCTTGGGCTAATTCTTCCAAGCGAGCTCGAGTGGTCAATCCTTTAAAATCGTTAGGAAGCAGCGTTTCAACTGCCAAGCAAGCAAAGCTCTTGAAAATGAAAATTAAAAAAATTATATAGGTTAATAGTTTTTTCATGATAGGCGACTTATTTATTTGTTTAAATTTTCAAATTTTATGATAAACTAAAATAGTAAATAAACAATATAATTTTGGCAGATAAATGATGACGGAAGAAATTACAGGTGGTTTTGACAATAGATTTGCTCTAACAGGAAAATTTTTGGTGGCAATGCCAAGCTTGGATGGAAGCGATTGTTTTGAACGTTCGGTGGTTTATGTGTGTTCTCACAGCAGTAATGGCGCCATGGGGTTAATTGTTAACAAGCGTATGGATAAATTTACTTTTTCGGATTTAACATTTCAATTGCCTGTCAAAAATTATGAAAAACTAAATGAAGTAAATCTTTATACGGGCGGGCCGTTGGAACAAGTGCGCGGTATGGTCTTACACACAACAGACTATATGCGAGATGGTAC
>JBNMLT010000124.1:0-4060 GCA_050874965.1 Alphaproteobacteria bacterium | reverse complement strand
ACTTAATAGTATAAGAATCAAACGAACCTTTGATTCTTATATAAGCAAATCTGACTCAAACATAGAATTTTTCAGCGTTTCAAAGGTTTTTATCTTGCAAAAATTGATAGATTGTATAAACACTTACCTCATGTATTTTTGCCACTTGTATTTTTGAAACTCCATTGTGGATAAGTTGTAAAATGCTTTGCTCTTTTCTATCCATAATGATCGAAAGAAGCGCTTTGGTAATCTCACCGCTATAAGCTCTACCGAACCACGCGTCTAACGCGGGGATTTCCAGATAAAAAAATATTGCATTTTTTGTACAAAATTATTATAATAGACTAAAATTATATAAATATGGAGGTTTCAATGTATGAAAATACGGATACAGCTGTAAGAAATGCACCATTAAAAATACATGCTGATGAATCTCAAAGTTTAAAAAAGCGCCTGTCTTATATATTTATTGTTTTGGATTCTGAACCTAAAATAAAAGAAGCTCCCGTAAAATTAGATGTTTTTGAACGATATCTTAAATCTTGCAATAATGATGGACACCGCTTGGTAGAAATCTATTGGGATTCGGATAACACAAAACTTATGTCTCGACATATTGTTGATAAAAATGGTCGAAACGATGGACCTTGTTTACGTTATTCCGATGATGGAAACTCTGTTTCATACGGCTGGTATCGCCGTGGCAAAACCGTTGGAAGGTGGATTACAAAAAACAAAACCGGTGATATCTCCCTATCTGAAGCAATTTATAACAAAAACGGTGAAAAAATATCTCCAAATACCGTTATTTATGAAGGAAAATTAGGAAAATTTATTTATAACACTAAAAACGGACAGCTTATTGACATTATAAAAAACGGAAAGCCTTCCCCTCATTACAAAAAAACTTTACGCCAACAAATCGTCCAGCTCCGACAAGAAGGACAATCTGGTACTGTTAAGATAGATAAACAATTGGCCGCTGTTCGAGCAAAAATTCATAAAAATCAAAATCAACAACCATCTAAAGACACCGTTAAAACGTACTCAGAACAAAAAAATCCAAAACTTTTAGTAAAAGATAACTTCTATGAATAACAAAGAAGAAGGTGCTTCAGAACTGTACCATGAAAATTGGCCAATTCATAGAAGCACCTTCTTTTGCCTTGTAATTAGCTAAATTAGTCGGCAATTGTCAAATTACGCTTTCCAGCCAAAGATTCTTTAATAAAGTTAATTTGTTCCATGACCATTTCATTGTCGTGGAATTTTTCAGCTGCTTGCGCCACTCTTTCTTCAAAAGTTCCATTAGCCCCCTTGAATATAAACATAAATGCTCTTGTGCAAGATTTAATCACGCTCTCATCCAAACCACTTCGCTTTAATCCAACAACATTCAGTCCGCGCAAATGCGCCGGCATGCCATTAGCTATACCAAACGGAATAATATCTCTCGCCACGCCGGAAACACCACCGACCATAGCTTTGCGTCCAATGTGAACAAACTGGTGAACAGCACAATTTCCGCCCAAAATCACACCATCGCCTAAATGAACATGTCCACCGATAACAGCATTATTTGTCATAATAACATTGTTTCCAACAACGCAATCATGAGCCACGTGAGAATTAACCATAAACATGCCATCATCACCAACCACTGTGGTTAAATGTTCTTTTGGCGTCCCCGCGTGCATTGTCACATTTTCTCTGATAACATTTCGTTTACCAATAATTAAGCGCGCGTCGGCTTGAAATTCATTGCCATGATCTTGAGGTCCACATCCCAACCGCGCACCTGGGAAAACAACGGTTCCTTCACCTATCGATGTATCACCATAAACGGTTACTTGCCCTAAAAGTCGAACATTTTCCCCAATTTTGGCTTGAGAACTAACCCAACAAAATGGCCCTATTTCGGCGCTATCCGCAATTTGCGCACCATCCTCGACAACTGCTGTAACATGAATTTTTGGCATATTTTTATCCTTTTTTACTTTAGACTATTTCACTTCTAATCAGACTAAACTTGCTTAACGACAAATGCAACACACAAAAGGTTACATTTTATTTCTTTTGCATGACGCAAACGAAAAATCCATCTGTTTCCGTAAGCAATGGCGAACATTTTAACCACTGATTTTCTGCAAACGGATAAACCTGTTCCAATTTTCTCTCCCATAAATTTTTCATATTTACTGTTATAAAATTTGGATGTTTTCGCAAAAATTCTTTTATTCTTTCTTCATTTTCTTCAGGAAAAACAGAACATGTCATATAAACAATCCAACCATTTTCAGAAACATGGTCCGCCGCGATATCCAAAATTTCGGCTTGAGCTTGTTCTATTGCTTTCAGCTGTTGCGGCGTCAAACGATATTTTGCGTCAGGAGACCTTCGCCACACACCGCTTCCGGAACACGGCGCGTCGACAATAAAACGGTCAAACTTGTCATCTTTTGTAATTTCTTTGATTATTTTTATATTCCTAATTCCCAGCCTTTCCGCACGCGCTTTTAACCCATCCATGCGGTTAAAATTTTTATCATGTGCGTAAATAACCCCATCATTACGCAAAATTACCCCCAGTAACAAACTTTTGCCGCCACCGCCGCAACAATAGTCTATAATTTTTTGATTTGGACGAACATCACAAAGAATTGCGCCTAGCTGCGAGGCCTCATCCTGAACTTCAATTTCTCCATTTTGATAAGCCATGCAATTTTGCAAATTAACTCGTTCAGCCGAACGTAAACCATACGGAGAATATGGCGTAAAAGAAAAAAACAATCCTTCTTTTTGCAACTTGTTTTTAGCTTCTTCCCTTGTTATAAAATTAATTCGAATATCTGCCGGCGCTGTTGTATTCAATCTCGCAGCCAAAGCAGGATTGTTGATTTTTTCAAAAAGCCATTTTGGACATTCTTTTTCAACATATTCCGGATACACATCTTCATTCAAACTTGCCAATTTATTTTTTTCTTTAGCCGTCACCGGTTTTAACCCATATTTTGAACCATCTGCCACAATATCTAAATCTTCGTCTTTCAAATAAGTCAGTAGCATCATTCTAGGGTCAAGACATCCACAATCAAATTCCAAGCGGCTACGATGGCGAATAACATCCCAAACCGTTTTGGTGATAAATTTTCGATCTTTTGAACCAATGTATTTTCGATTACGTAAATATTCTTTTAAGATATTATCAGCCGGATATTTATCCTGAAAAACTTTGCTAATAACATCCAAAACCGCTTGATATTGAGCGCTAAGTTTCATTTTTATTCTCCTTGTTTGCGCCACTATACTGAAAAAAGCAGCCAAACACAATAAAAAACTAATAACCGTATTTTTTTTGCAATTTGGAAAGAAATAAAAAGCTGACAACAAGAGCTAATACTTCGGCAACAATAATGGCAAACCATATTCCGTTTATGCCAAAAAATATTGGTAAAATCAACACGCACAAGCACTCAAAAACCAGCGTGCGGCAAAACGCTATGACGGCCGAAACCACCCCGTTGTTTAACGCTGTAAAAAACGCTGAAGCATATATATTGAAGCCTGCAAACAAAAAGGATACAGCATATATATGAAAACCTTTAACAGTCATTTGCAACAAATTTTCATCATAGCTGACAAAAATTTTAGCCAACGGCATAGTGAGAATTTCGGCTAAAGTTGTCATGATAACGGCAAAAATTCCAACCAATATCAGGCTCTTATGCCGCAAGCTTTGTAGTTCAGATTTATTTTCCGCACCATAATGATAACTGACAATCGGATTGCTGCCAACAGAATAACCCAAAAACACCGAAAGAAAAATAAAGTTGATGTAGGCAATAATGCTATATGCAGCAACACCGCTTTCGCCAACAAATTTTAGCATTTGATAGTTATAAATGGTGGCAACAACCGACATGGATATATTAGACATAAACTCGCTAAAACCATTGGAGCAAGATTTAAAAATCGCACTTGTATAATACTTTGTTTTTCCCAATCTTAATGGACTTTTATTAGGATAAATAAAATAAATAAGCGGAATAATTGCGCTTAAATACATGCTAATAAATGT
>JBNMLT010000123.1:0-4110 GCA_050874965.1 Alphaproteobacteria bacterium | reverse complement strand
CAAAACAGTGGTTGATTTTTCTTTTTACTTGAAATTTTAACATAAAAAGTTTATAAATATAAGCGTAGGAGATGTTTATGAAACTATCTTACATTGGATTAACAACGATGGAGTTTTTATGTTAAATTGTGCGTCGGCCGCTGCCTTATGCGGTTCTAATGATGGAGACCATCACAGGTCCATCTTATTATTTGAAACAACTTTCTTATCTTATATCGAGGGACAAGCCGTTCTGAAAGGAGTGTAATTATGCTCAGTTTCAGAAATACTTTAAGAGAAAACGATCCCGAAACTATTGCTCGTATTGCCTCTTCCACAGGATTCTTTGATGACAGAGATGTGCAGCATAATGCGGACATTGCTCGTCATTTGTTATGTCATCGCGATTGTGAACATCGCTTTTTATTTGCTGAATATAACGGAAAAACGGTGGCTTATGCCTGTTTTGAGGAATTACCGGATGCCAAAGCCGGAACTTATGAGCTATATTGGCTTTCAACATTAAACGAATACCGCGGACTGGGAATAGGTCGGCAGTTAATTGAATATTTGGTTAACCATCTGAAAAGTTTGGGCGCTGAACGTTTGTATGTCAAAACCGACAGCACCGCTCAATATGAACCAACGCGTCGTTTTTATGAAAAATGCGGGTTTAAATTGGGGGCTGTTTTGCCGGAATATTATGGCGCCGATGATGATTGCTGTATTTATTGTTTGAATATGGAAACCGATGAACTCGGGCTTTCGGAACGCCAATATGCGGCAGCTGAATGATATGTTTATTGAAAACAAGTCTCTTAAAAGACAGTCCCAAAGCATAAAATGTTTTGGGACTTTTCATTACTTATAAACCAATGTGACATGGCAACCTTTTTCATTTGTATTTCGCGTATCTTCCGGACATTGGCACCATTCCGTTGCTTTGACTGGTGAAAGCGGTAAATTCCCGCCACAAGCATAGTGACCATATTCAGAAGAACTACTTGGAGATGAATAATTTCCTTGAGTGCAATTTTTTGTTAAAAAATTATTTTCAGGATGGTAGTCCCACATGCTACCACTCCAAGATAATAATCCGACCCCGACAACCATGGCTACAAGGCCGCTACTGCTTTCTGTTCCCCAATCAACAGACGCCAACTGTTGGCAAATATTTTTAGGTAATTGACCTAAAGACACCATAAACGCTTTATCATCCATAGCTGTATAAATATTACTGAAACCTCCAAATTCATTGTAAAAATACCAATCCGTTGTTAATTCTTCTGGAAACGCATTGGCTTTTTTTAATGTTTCTAAGCTTAACCCTGTGTAATCTCCTTGGCTGGCATAGAGTGTTCTAGTGCTTGTGACGATTTGTGAAATTTGTTGTATTGTTTTATTGATTTTGAATTTTTCCATGGCTTTGGAGTATCCTGCAATACCGCCAACGGATAAAACCCCGATGATGGCGAGGACGCCCAGCATTTCAATCATGCTTCGTCCAGAGGAAACCACTTTAGATGCTCCGCTACACGCAGTTTCGAGAGCGCGTGTCTTTTGCGCTCGTGCACTTCTTTTGTACACGTCGCTTAAAAATCCCGTCGCATCTGGCGCGCATCGTGTCTGAATGTTGTTATAGTCATTCTTTTTTGGAAAATTATTTTTCACCATTTTTCCGTCATTCTCGGGCGTGACGAACAGTCTGTCCCGAGGATCTAGATTCTCGGGACAAGTCCGATAATGACAGCTTCGAAAAGCTGACTCAAATTTTTCAAAAAAATGGCGAAAATCGCGTGTGGAAGTTTTAAAACGCTCTGAAATCGAATGTTTAGGATTTACAGAGAGAGAGAGAGACCTTTGCTGAGCTTATTTTTCATTTGTATAATCCTTATAAAAGTAAATTACATATATGTGATATATATGCCATTAAAAAATCCCCAGTGTCAATAAAACAGTGAGGATTTTGAAAAAACTATTTTTCCACAGTGACGTCAGTCAATCTGAAATAATCAAAATCTCCATCTGGAGTAATTTTGAAACGGCTGCGGCTTTTAGCTGTTAGGGCAGTAGCTTCCACGCCACCTTCATAAACAACGGTACCTGTTTTGTCGTGGAATGTTACCGAAATTAAAACACGAGCAACATCATTATCACTACCATTTTCCAAAAAACCGCAGACAGCGTTTTCGCATTTATACATACCATAAACTTTTACGCCATCTTGGTTATAAGTGTTTAGATCTTCTTTTTCTTTAAGATTTTGTTCTTGAGCCGAGTCTTCATCTGCTTGATTTTGTTGATCTTCAGAAACAGAGCCTAACGGAATTAAACCCCATCCAATAAACAGAACCAAAACTAACACAGCCGCTAAAGGAACTTTTTTACCTTTAACTTGTATGTACTTTCCTTTGATATGTGCTTTATAAAATAAAGCAAATAATTTGAAAAAAGCTTTAGCGGCTTGAAAATATTTTTTTTCTTTAATTAGAATAATCACATTTTTTATTTCGTCCAAGCAATTATTCAATTGTAATTCCTCATTTTTAGATGTATCTTTTTCCATCTTATTTATTCCTATGCATATAAATATCCATTTAATTAAGATCAGTTTAATCATTAAATATTGAAAAAAAGTAAAGAAAATAAAAAAACAGCTTTTACAAGCTGTTTTTTTAGTGGTCTCAGAGGGGTGAATCGTTCAACTCTCCAATAACTTCTGGTATGGAGCTTAAAGCTATGCATTCAATTTTCTTGCGTTTCAGCAAAGAATTATTAAATGAAAAAAGCGTTACAACACCCAACACTTCAATTCCTTTTTTTTGCAAAAATTCCGCAATGCGAACGACCTTTCTTTCGTCAAAAATTGCTGTCGCCAGCAGCAAAACTTTAGAATGATTGGGATATACTCCCATAATCGCCGGCGTCTGGTCGCGGTTTTGCTCAAAATCAAGCATGGGGGCGTAACCCAAATTTGTTTCGCAGTACTCCGAGCCTTTTTGACAGAGTAAAACAAGCCAAGAAATAGCTTGTTCATCCAGCGCAATAAGGCAAGACGGTTGCTGTCGGTATTTTTCTTTGACCAGTGCGTCAAGATAATAGGACAGTAGAAAACGCGTGTTGGGATCACACAATGCTCTGATACCATGAACGCGGATGGCTTGGGGATTAGTCGCCAATTCTGTGGGGTCTTGAGATTTTAATTCAAGAATGCCATTTTGCAGAAAATGCTTTGTAATCTCTTTCATAAGTATAATTAAATAATAAAATTTGCAGATATACTGTTTCTATATTTTATTATTGTCAAGTTTAAACTATAAAAAAATACCGCTTAAAACATTATTTTTTTAAGCGGTATTGGTCTATGGGATTAATTATCAAATAAAGGAATTCCACGAGTCAGACGAATACGCTGTGTTTCAATGGTTGTAGACAAATTCATTTTTCCGCTTTTAACAATACCGCGAACCTGATCGCCTTTTGTTCCATCTGGATTGGCAAACACATATTCAATTTTTGGACGTTTTGGGATACCTGTCAAAGTTTGGTGTAAAACAGCCAAAATACCGTTGCCAACCAAATCATAAGCCATTTCTTCCGAAATACCGGTGGCGGCAGCGTATTTAACAATAGACTGAATGGCATCTGTAACAGTGCTGGCGTGAATTGTTGACATAACAAGGTGGCCGGAAATAGCGGCGCGTAAAGCTTCTGAAGCAATTTCTGGATCACGGATCTCGCCCAGATAAACATAACGCGGTTTAGAACGCAACATGGATTTTAAGCCGGCTTCCCAAGAACCGCCCGGAGGGGTCATTTGTTTGCAAATACCCAATTCGCCGTTAATGGTTTGATAAGTTCCGTCCAAAGGCATTTCCACCGGATCTTCCAGCGTAAAAGCATAGCCACCGTCACGAACTAAAAATTCACGCAACAAAGCGGAAAGTGTGGTGGTTTTACCGGAACCGGTTGTGCCGGCTAACAAAATCAGTCCAGAGGCACCACTCAAAGACTTTAAGTATTTTAAAAGATGTTCCTCCATGCCAAGCTTGTTAATGTCAGGCACACTGTGCGGCATTTTACGAGCACAATATTGCTGCCCGTCCAGAGTGACCGTTCGTTCAATACGAT
>JBNMLT010000122.1:0-4114 GCA_050874965.1 Alphaproteobacteria bacterium | reverse complement strand
ACGTTCGGGACGTAGAGGTCGCTGATTCGAATTCAGTCACTCCGACCAAAGAAAAGCTCGCAGAAATGCGGGCTTTTTTTGGCATTGGAGTGAGAATGAGAATCAGCACTGCACGCCATCTACTAGGAATTTTCGCGCTTGTGTACTTCTTTTGTACACGTCGCTTAAAAATCCCGTCGTATCTGGTGCACATTGTGGAAGAAGGTTGTTATGGTCATACTCGGACTTGACCCGAGTATCCAAAGAAAAGTGTTCCGCATGGGTTCTCGGAATAAATCCGATAATGACGTTTAAAAGGTGTTCCGATTGGATTCTCGGAATAAATCCGAGAATTGTTAGATAAAAAATATAAAATAGAGTGTGAAATCTCTAGATGACTATAAAAATTGGAAAAGAGTATTACTTTTCCAATTCTCTAGCCTTTTTAAACTGTGCTGAATATGGTTTATTTGCTGTTGTATTTTGTACTTTGTTTGCAGAAAATTCTTCTGTTTTTTCTTTATTAAGTTTGTTGCGGCAGATTGTAAGATGGTCGGATATTGTTTTCTTTATTTGGGCTTGTTCAAGTAATGAAATCAGCGGTTTTTCTCCACGATTTGTTGCATTAATATAAGTTGCGCGTCCGGCTTTGATTTCTTCGGCTAAAGATTTCATCATTATTGAATCATTATTGAGTACAAAATCAAAATGTCCTTGAGATGACCATTTTTCATAATCCTCATCGGTCTTAAACATAACAAGCTGCCCGTTGTGTTTCATAACTTCTTTAGGTGTGACTTCCTGATGATTGAGAATTTTAGCGTCACCAACGGCGGTATATTCTGTGATATTGCCTTGCTCATTTATTTCCGGTTTAAAGTTTCTTCCGTCCAAAATGAAAATATGACCTTTTTTATTACCATTTTCAAAATCGGCAAATCTTTTTTCACTGCCGATTAATATTGGATATCCGTCTTCGGAAAAGTTTATACGATAACTGCATTTTTTTAAGGCATAGGCATAGCTTCCATCTTGGGGAATTGGAAGGCCTTTTTCATCAAGCATAGGCAGATTGGCAGTGTCTGTTTTAGAAGGAATTCCAAAAACACGCTCCGGTATTTCAAGTTCTTTTTGCAAATCGGCGCCAAGAGGATAACCGGCCGCTTGTAAAATTTCATAGGGCTGTTTATCTGTTAATTCGGGATGTTTTTTTGTATAACTATTAATAAATCCTTGTTGTAAATCACGAATTGCATTTAGCTCATTTTGAGTTTCTTTGGAAAAAGCCGGCAACATCATTTCATCTGAAGCTAATTTAGATTCAGGATGTTTTTGATTGTAAATATCTATAAATGTTTTCTCATCAACGTGAGTTCCGTGTACAATATAAGTTGGACAAGACATCCCTTGTCTTTTTTGTTCTTGCTCAAGATTAACATTGGTTAGTGTCTCTTTTATTTTTTGCAAGAGTTCGGAAACTTCTTTTGAATAAGGGTGTTCATTCATAGCGGTTCTCCTGACTTATTTTAGACTTATTTTAGTCATTGTATGCTATTATGTCTAAAATGTAAAGAATAAATCACCGTCATTTTTCAATAATCACTACGGCTTGGGCAAATGGAAAGTCATCGCTTAATGTTATAAAAGTTTGCGCGGAAGAACTAAGTTTTTGCATATAGGCGAGGGTGTTGCCGCTGATTTTTAATTCCGGTTTTCCTAAATCCGTATGTAAAATTTGAATGTCTTTCAAAAAAATTCCATCACGAAAACCTGTGCCCAAAGCTTTGACAAAAGCTTCTTTACCCGCATAGGCTTTAGCCAGACGGCATGCCAGTTCTTTGTAGGTTATATCACCTTTGGCATCCAATTCGTTTTGTTCTTCATCGCCCATAATTTTTTGTTTAAATCGTTCTAAAAATTCTGGAGATTTCGCTATTCTGTTAATATTTACGATGTCGCATCCAATACCTAATATCATGTTGAATATCCTATTTATTCGCACGTGAAACATAACTAATTGATTTTGAAGATTTTAATGCCAAAACAAGGGCATTTAATTGTTCCACATTTTTAACTTCAATATCCAAAAGTATTTCAAAATAACTTAGTGTTCGATAAGTTATATTCAAATTGATAATGTTTGAGTTGGCTTTTGCCACAATATTTGCTACATCGGCTAAAGCCCCAGGTTCGTTGCTAATCATCAATTTTAAGCGAGCCGTGTGTTTTTCATTTTCGGCATCCATTCCCCAATCAATATCCAGCCAGCGCTCTGGTTCTTTTTCATAATTTTTGAGAGAAGGACAATCCAGCGTGTGAACAGTGACACCTTTACCGGTGGTAACTATGCCAACAATTCTGTCTCCCGGGACAGGATGGCAACATCCGGCAAAATGAACAGCCATTCCATCAATAAGTCCGCGGATTTTTAATGCGTCTTTTTTATTTTGTTCTTTTTTAAATACCGGAAGTTTTATGGAATTTACCATTTTTTCCAGCCGAGATTGTTTGTATGCCGGATGCACGGCTCTTAACACATCCCAACCGGTAACTAGACCTTCGCCGACTTTGGCATAAATATCATCAACCGTTTCCGCTTCAAAATTGGACAGTACATTAACCAGCCCTTTTTCTGTAAATTCTTGCTCTTCCGATTTGAAAAGCTTTTCTAAAATTTCTCTGCCCAGTGTGATAAATTGTTCTCTTTTGTTAATGCGGATATAACGGCGGATAGCGGCTTTGGCTTTTCCCGTGACCACAAATCTGTCCCATTCCAGTGAGGGATGTTGATTTTTAGCGGTTAAAACCTCAACTTGATCACCATTTTGAAGAATGGTGCGTAAGGGTTTAATCTCGCCATTAATTTTGGCGCCAACGCAAGTGTCTCCAACATTAGAATGGACGGCATAAGCAAAATCAACCGGCGTTGAACCGACCGGAAGACCAATTAAATCTCCTTTTGGCGTAAAACAAAATACTTGGTCATTATACATTTCCAATTTTGTGTTTTCTAAAAATTCATCAGGATTTTGCGCTTGATCCAAAATCTCCAAAAGTTCGCGTATCCAGCGGAAATTTTTACCTTCAGTGCGTTGACCTTGTTTATACGCCCAGTGAGCAGCCACGCCTTTTTCATTGACTTCATGCATTTCATAAGTACGGATTTGAATTTCAATCCGAATATCATTTGGCCCGATAACACCGGTGTGTAAAGATTGATAACCATTGGGTTTTGGTGTTGAAATATAATCTTTAAAACGCCGAGGAACCATGTGGTATTTGCTGTGTATAATACCCAATGCCTGGTAACAGTCTGCTACTGTATCAACGCAGATTCGGAAAGCCATAATATCAGAAAGTTGTTCAAATGAGGCGTTTTTCAACTGCATCTTGCGCCATATGGAATAAGGTGTTTTTTCTCGCCCAGTAATGGTGCAATGAATGCCGTTGTCAGCCATGTCTTTTTCAAGCTGTTTAATGATTTTTGGAACAATATCGCTTCCTTGTTCTCGTAAAAAGTTTAGACGGGCAACAATAGAATCATGCGCGTCTTTATAGAGTTCGGCAAAAGCGATTTCATCCATTTCTTCTTTAACTTCTTGCATGCCGATACGTTCAGCCAGTGGCGCATAGATGTCGAGGGTTTCCTTGGCAATGCGCGCGCGTTTTTCCGGTGGGCAAAAA
Organism: Alphaproteobacteria bacterium; assembly: GCA_050874965.1. Lineage (GTDB taxonomy): Bacteria > Pseudomonadota > Alphaproteobacteria > RF32 > CAG-239 > RUG410. The sequence continues at coordinate 451 of JBNMLT010000122.1, read as the reverse complement.
TGCAAAGTACGCATGTTGTGTAATCTGTCGGCAAGTTTAATAAGTAAAACGCGGATGTCTTCAGACATAGCCAGTAGTAATTTACGAAAATTTTCTGCTTGTTTGCTGGAACCTGATTTTTGCTCTATCATGGCCAACTTTGTCAATCCATCTACCAATTGGGCAACCTGATCGCCAAACAAATTGCGAATTTCTTCTAGTGTTGTATCCGTGTCTTCAACTGTATCATGCAACAATGCGGCAATAATGGAGGAACTGTCCAGCTTGAATTTTGTTAAAATACCGGCTACTTCTATGGGATGAGAATAATAAGGATCTCCAGACGTGCGTAATTGAGAACCATGTTTTTTTAAGGCAAAAACATAGGCGCGGTTCAATGCGTCTTCATCAGCGTAAGGGTCATAAGATTTTACCAAATCAACAAGTTCATATTGTCTAAGCATTGTATATT
>JBNMLT010000121.1:0-4128 GCA_050874965.1 Alphaproteobacteria bacterium | reverse complement strand
TATTTCATCACCAAAAAAAGAAACTCTCCAAGCACGGTCTTCATAGTGTGCCGGAAATATATCTAAAGTATCGCCTTGGACACGGAATGTGCTGCGTGCAAAATTAACGCTGCAACGTTCATAAAGCAGTTCTGTCAGGTGTTTGTTTACTTCGTGAATATCAACGACATCTCCAACTTTTAATTGAAAAACCATGGAGGAATAAGATTCCATACTTCCCAAACCGTAAATGCATGAAACAGAAGCCACGATAATCACGTCGCGTTCTTCTAAAACGTTACGTGTGGCACCATGTCGCATGCGATCTATTTGCTCATTTATAGCTGAATCTTTTTCAATGTATGTGTCTGTTTTGGGAATATAGGCTTCGGGTTGATAATAATCATAATAAGACACAAAATATTCCACACGGTTATTGGGAAAAAATTCTTTCATCTCTGCATAAAGTTGGGCCGCCAAAATTTTGTTTGGTTCCATAATTAGAGCCGGACGACGACATTGTTCGATGATTTTCGCCATTGTAAAAGTTTTACCAGAACCGGTTACACCCAATAACACCTGGTTGCGTTCGCCACGTTCGACACCTTCGCATAATTCTTTAATAGCTTGCGGTTGATCACCGGAAGGTTCAAACGGGCTTTCTATTTTAAATTCAGCGTCTTTCATGTTTTTAATATTTGTAGTCATAAAGAGATCGTAGATAATCTGCTATTTTCTCACGATTGTTTAAAGTTTCGTTTGATAATTTTTGCGGAATGGATAAATTATTTTGTTGGGCGGCTATAATTTGTGCTCTATTCAAAGAAATTGCAAAATTTCGTAGTTCAGCGTCGGAATAATGGTCAAGCATGTATTGCAAATCTTTTTCCGAAGTGTGAAGTATTGCTGAAATATCTGTCGGAGAGGCAACATTGGCGTTTCCAACAGACATTTTAGAAGATGGCGTAGGCGCACCACGAGTTATTTCACCGGCAATAGAAGTTTGAACAGTTATAAAAAAAGTGAAAAGAAATAAAGCATATTTCATAATAATCTCCTTTAGCTATTTATTGTAAACTTTTTAGTGTGTCATCAATAGATTTTTCAAAATCAAAATTTGTCAAACTGTTAAATTGTCTTTTTAATTTGTTTATGGAACGTTTTGAATCTCGCATCATTTTATCATATTCTTTTTCATAATTTTTAAAAATATCATTACTGCCATCGCTGAAAGAGCTGGATGTTGGTTCCGGTTTTACTTCTTTGGATGGCGTTTTTTCAGTAAAATAGCCGCTTATGCTGTCAAGCCAGCCTTCGTCTTGTTTTGAGTTGGCGGCTTTAGATTGTTCTAATAGTTTTTGTTGACGTTCTATTTCAGCCTTGCGACGTTCTTCATTAGCCTTTCTGATTCTGGCATTGTTTTGATCAATTTCTTTCACACGTTGAGCAATCCAATCTTGTTGAGTTTGAGATGTTTGCGAATAATTGGCTTGATTGGTGGCTTCGTTTGTGGTGTGAATGGTGTGTTTGGAAGATTGCCACGGGTTTATTGGCAGTTCTTCTGACTGAACGGAACATATTAAAGAAAAGAAAAATAAAGGGATAAAAAAAGTGTTTTTCATTGTTTTAACCCTTTGTGTGGATTTTGTGTATTTTTTTTGGTCTTTTTAGGCGTGGTATCAAAAGAAGAGTCAGGCTCTATTCCATAGGCGCAAAATGTTTTATCTTTTACTTCGGATTTTTTTACAATATATGCAGGTGTGTTAACAACCGTACAGTTTTCTGGGATATCTTTAATTACAATGGCATTGGAACCGATTTTTGTGTTTTTCCCGATAGTAATTGGTCCTAAAATTTGCGCGCCGGAACCAATAGTGACATTGTCACAAATCGTCGGGTGTCTTTTCTCAAGTTTTTTCCCGTTGGCGTCATAAAATTTTCGTCCGCCAAGCGTGACATCGTGGTATAAGGTGACATTGTTGCCGATAACGGTTGTTTCGCCAATCACAACCCCCATGCCGTGATCAATCATAAAACCTGAGCCGATTTTTGCTCCAGGGTGAATTTCAACGCCGGTCAAAAAGCGGGCTATTTGCGAAATTATTCTTGCGGTTAGTAAAAAATTCTTTTCCCATAGGGCATGTGATAGGCGATAAATAGTGATAGCATGAAAACCAGATGAGCAAATAACGGCTTCCAATTTGCTGCGTGTTGCCGGATCCCTATCCATAATAGCTTGAATGTCTTGTAAAATTATCTTGTATTTTGAATTCATTGTGTGGTATATTCCTCTAAAAATAACAATTTTTATTAATGTAGCACATTATGTGTTAAATAAAAGTAATAAATGGAAAAAAAATGGTAGAAGTTTTATTTAACGGGCATGCCGGTCGATTAGAAGGCAGATATTATAAGAGCGAACGTCCAAATGCGCCAATAGCGTTAATATTGCATCCTCATCCGCAATACGGCGGAACAATGAACAACAAAGTTGTTTATACTTTGTTTAGTTGTTTTAAGGATTTGGGCTTTTCTGTTTTAAGGTTTAATTTTCGTAGTGTTGGACGATCTCAGGGACAATTTGAAGATGGTCCCGGAGAACTTTCGGATGCAACAATTGCCTTGGATTGGCTGCAAAATATGAACCCAGACGCAAAACAATGCTGGATAGCCGGTTATTCTTTTGGCGCGTGGATCGGTTTGCAACTTTTAATGAGGCGCCCTGATATTAATAATTTTATTGCCGTGTCGCCGCCGGCAAATGAAAAAGATTTTTCATTCTTAGCGCCGTGTCCGGCATCGGGTTTGATTGCTCAAGGTGGAAAAGATGAGATAGATAATCCGTTTTTGGTTGAAACAATGGCTCGAAAACTAAATCAGCAGCGGAATGTCGATATTGATTTTGCTATGATTGAAGATGGTGATCACATGTATAATAATCACTTGGGGGATTTATACAAGGTGGCCGGACAATATGTTATCAGCGCGTTGCAACGCCGTTCTCCGCAAAAGAAACGCCGCGGCCGTCGCAAAAAATCAGAACTGGATGATGAGTTGCTTTTGGATGGTCCAGAAGATGATGTAAGTTATGATATGGATGAGTTGGATAATGACGGAGAAGAATAAGGTGAAAATTTCTATTAAGGGCGCCGCGATGTCGTCTAAATCAAATGATAATGAATCTACGGATGAGGGAAGTGTTAAAGCTTTTCTTGAAAATTTGAAAACAGTGTTTTTGGCTATTTTAATAGCCTTGGTTATTAGAAGCTTTTTCTTTGAACCTTTCCGGATTCCATCCGGTTCAATGTATCCGACTTTGCGTGTTGGGGATTATTTATTTGTCAGCAAATATACATATGGCTTTTCTCGTTATTCCTTTCCGGCCTCACTGCCTTTATTTTCTGGTCGTATTTGGTATAGTGAGCCACAAAGGGGCGATGTGGTTGTTTTTCGACCGGCTAACAAACCAAATATGGATTTTATAAAACGTATTGTCGGACTTCCAGGAGATAAAATTCAAGTTAAAGATGGTCGTCTGTATATAAATAATGAACTTGTTCAGCGTGAGGAAATGGATCGCTATGTTATTGATGAATATGTTGAACTTCCTGAGTTTTACCATCAATATGATGAAGTTTTGCCCAATGGAAAAATTCATCGTATTATCGAAATTTCTGACAATGAAAGAATTGTTGATAATACAGAAGAGTTTATTGTGCCAAAGGATTCTTTTTTTATGATGGGAGATAATAGAGATCGTTCAGATGATAGCCGTATCAGCGTGGGGTTTGTGCCAAAAGAAAATTTGGTGGGAAAGGCTCGTTTTATCTTTTTTTCACATAATGACAAAGGTGAATTTTATGAACCTTGGACATGGTTTAGAGCTATTCGTTGGAGTCGTTTTTTTAAGAGGATTTATTAATGACGCAGCTAGAAGATATTTTACAATATCATTTTAATAATCCCAGGTTGTTAACGCAAGCTTTAACGCATAGCAGCGTGACCGGAAATGAACGTAAAAACTATGAACGTTTGGAGTTTTTAGGGGATCGAGTGCTAGGCATGACCATGGCTCACCTGCTTTTTAAAATGTTTCCAAAAGATCGCGAAGGACAACTATCTCAACGTCATGTTAAGCTTGTGTGTGCC
>JBNMLT010000120.1:0-4149 GCA_050874965.1 Alphaproteobacteria bacterium | reverse complement strand
CTGCGATAGAAACAAAAAACTCCCAAAGGGGAGTTTTTCTTTTGGTACGCGCGCAGGGATTGACTTTCGTCTCTGCGTCCTCGTTCGGCCTTCGCCTCACCGGCGTACTTCCGTCCGCCTCTCGTCCTGGTCGAACCCTTTCTCCAGTGTTCTATCCCTTACTGCGCTAGAAACAAAAAACTCCCAAAGGGGAGTTTTTCTTTTGGTACGCGCGCAGGGATTCGAACCCTGGACCCACTGATTAAGAGTCAGTTGCTCTAGCCAACTGAGCTACGCACGCATAGCCATTAACTAAGCATTGTATAAAACATAATATTTTTATTTGCAACACTTTTTTCGTTTATTCTTGAAAAAAACAATTTCCAGATCACAAATCTTGACATATTTGCTAAACTATTCTATATTTCTGTGTTTTCTAATTATTTTTTATTTATTAACCGCAGTTTAAAAGCTGCTTAAATTTTTTGTTTTATGAGTAAGTATTCTGAAAACAGTGCCGTTAAATGGGTAAAGTGGTCCATTTTTGGGGTGGTAATCGTGTTTATCGCGATTCTTATCGGATGCTCTGTGTATAAAATTTCTCCAGGGTATCGTGGCGTCAAAGTTTCTTTTGGCAAAGTTGTTCCAATCAGCTATGTAAATGGCATTGGCTTCAAGTTGCCCATCTTTGAAACAATGATCCCTATTGAGGTGCGTACAAAAAAGATGACAGCAAAAACATCAACTTATACGTCTGATGTTCAAACCGCCGAGCTTGAGTACACTTTCACCTATGATCTCAACCCCAACAACGTCCACGCTCTTTATGAAGAGAAAGGACTGGATTACGAAAGTAAAATCATTGTTCCGGTTTTGTCTGACGTGATGAAAGACGTTATTGGTAAATGGCAGGCTCAAGACCTTGTCAGCAACCGCGACAAAGCCCGTTTGGACATTGTTAAAAGCTTAAATGAGCGTTTGGACAAGCGCTATTTCCAAAACTTTACTTTCCAGTTTATCAATATTGATTATTCTGATAAATTTGAAGGTGCCATAGAGGATAAAGTGATTGCCGAACAAAAAGCTCAAGAAGCTGTTAACAATACACGTCGCGTGACCGAAGAGGCCAATCAAAAAGTGATTAGCGCTAAAGCAGAAGCCGAAGCTATGGAAATTAAAGCGGAAGCCCTTGCTAAAAACAAAGGATTGACCGAATATGAAGCCGTGCAAAAATGGGATGGACATCTCCCGCAATATATGTTGGGAAGTTCTGTACCAATGATTAATTTGCCATCTGGCAAAAACACCGCTTCACCTGCGCGCAGTAAGTAAACGAAAAGGTTCTTGTTCTAATGAGGAACAGAACCTTTTTTTATCTCTACGTATTTTTGATATTATTTGCCTTTATGCCCAATGCAATAATATGTAAACCCTGCATTTTTTGCCGTTATTGGCTCTAATAAATTTCGGCAATCCATTATCACTTTTTGCTTTGTTTGCGCCGCCAATTTATGCATATCCAACAGCCGAAACTCTTTCCACTCTGTCAACACTGCAATGACTTCGGCATTTTTTACAGCATCATAAGCATTTTCCGCATAACTAATTTTATCGCCAAGCAATTTTTGCGCCGATGGCATAGCCTTGGGATCATAAGCTTTAATTTTTACGGGATTTTTTAACAATGCCTCAATAATATGCACGGCTGGACTGGTGCGACAATCATCAGTGCCATCTTTAAAAGCCAACCCCAAAACGCCAATTTGTGCATTTTTTTTGCCCGCTGCCAACAAAATTCGCTCAGCCATTAACCGATATCTTTTTTCATTTTCGGCAATAGTTGTTTCAATCAACGGCATATCAATCCCTACTTGACGCGCCATGAAAGCCATTGCGTTTGTATCTTTTGGAAAACAACTACCGCCATATCCTGGCCCCGCTTTTAAGAACTTGGCGCCAATTCGGCTATCCAATCCCATTCCGGCAGCCACTTCATCAATATCCGCGCCAGCCTTTTCGCAAAAGTTCGCCATTTCATTAATATAGTTTATTTTCACGGCCAAAAACGCATTGGACGCGTATTTAACAGCTTCACTGGAGCGACGGCTCACAAACAATAATTTAGCTTCCTTAAACGGCGCATATAATGTTGAAATCAGCTGCTTGGCTCGAATTGAATCTGTGCCGGCAATAATTCTATCTGGAGCAAAAAAATCATGTATGGCAAAGCCTTCTCGTAAAAACTCCGGCAAAGAAATAACATCAACATCCGCTGTTGGATTAACCTCTTTGATTATTTTCTCAATTTTATCTCCAGTTCCGACCGGAACAGTTGATTTTGTTGCCACAACCGTGTAATCCGTCAAATACAAAGCCAATTCTTTAGCCGCTGCTTCAATATATTGCAAATCGGCCTCTTTTGTAACGGGATGAGGAGGTGTTCCAACGGCAATAATCACAATATCCGCATTTTTTACCCCTTCCTCCATAGATGTTGTAAATTTCAAACGTCCAGCGGCGGTATTACTTTTATAAAGAGCTTCCAAGCCATCTTCAAACAATGTCAATTCGCCGTTTTGCAATTTGGTAATTTTTTCAACATTTTTATCAATACAAATCACCTGATTTCCCTGTTCGGCAAACCCAACTCCCGACGGCAACCCAACATAACCAGTTCCAATAATTGCTATTTTCATAAAAAATCTCCTAAACCAAACGAGAATTGTCAATAGCCGCTTTCACGAATGAAACAAACAGCGGATGCGGCGCAAATGGACGGGATTTTAACTCCGGATGGAATTGCACACCAATAAACCATGGATGATCCGTACGTTCAACAATTTCGGGCAGATGACCGTCCGGAGATGTTCCAACAACCATCATTCCGGCTTTTTGCAACATATCTTTGTATTTTATATTCATTTCATAGCGGTGACGGTGACGCTCGGATATTTTGGTTGCGCCATAGATTTGAGCAACTTTAGAGTTAGGCTCCAACACACAGTCATAAGCCCCCAAACGCATTGTTCCTCCCAAATCTCCATCTTTATGACGAATTTGTTTGGCGCCGTCTTTATCCCATTCTGTCATCAAACCGATAACCGGTTCGCAATGTTCATCCAGTTCTGTGGTGTTGGCATTTTTAATACCGCATAAATTACGCATGGTTTCAATCACAGACATTTGCATGCCAAAACAAATTCCCAAAAACGGCAAATTTTTTTCTCGAGCATATTGAATAGCGTTTATCATACCTTGTGTTCCACGCAAACCAAAACCGCCCGGAACCAAAACCGCGCTAACATCATTCAAAACTTCTGATGGATTTTTCTTTTCCAATTCTTCCGAATCCACCCACTTGATTTTTACTTTATATTTGTTGGCGATACCACCATGAATTAAAGCTTCATGTAAAGATTTATACGCTTCCAAAAGCATCATATATTTGCCGACAACCGCAATTCTCACCTCACCTTCCGGAGATTTTAAAATGTCAACAATATGTTGCCATTTGCTTAAATCAGCTGATTTATCATATGGCAAGCCAAAGTGTTTGCATACCTGCCGATCAATGCCTTCCGCCGAATACGCCAAAGGAACTTGATAAATACTGGCCGCGTCCATAGCTGTGATAACATTTTCTTCTTTAATATTGCAAAATAATGCTAGTTTACGTTTTTCATTTTCTGGAATGGCTATTTGCGTGCGACACAAAATCATATCCGGTTGAATACCATATTCTTGCAATTTTTTCACCGAATGTTGTGTTGGTTTTGTTTTTAATTCGCCTGCCGTTGGAATAAAAGGCAGTAAAGTCACATGAATAAACATGGTACGTTCCCGACCAAGCTCATATGCAACCTGACGAATTGTTTCCAAATATGGCTGCCCTTCAATATCACCAACTGTTCCGCCAATTTCACACAAAACAAAATCTTCATCCGTAATATCCGACAAAATAAATTCCTTAATTTCATTTGTCACATGCGGAATAACTTGAATTGTGGATCCCAAATAAAATCCATGACGTTCTTTTTCAATAACGCGTTGATAAATTTTTCCGGTGGTAATACTGTCAGTACGTTTTGCCGGAACGCCAGAAAAACGTTCATAATGCCCTAAGTCCAAGTCGGCTTCGGTTCCATCATCGGTTACAAAAACTTCGCCATG
>JBNMLT010000119.1:0-4197 GCA_050874965.1 Alphaproteobacteria bacterium | reverse complement strand
AGCTGTCTTTTTTTAGGATTAATGTATTCAGGCACCGCCGATGGTGTAACAACTTTTTTCTTAAGTTTCGCCTTAATTCTTTGCTGTGCCACATTTTTAGGCTTATATCATCAATATAACTATGATGTTCTTGAAAACGTTGGAAGCTATAATTCTTATTTAAGCCATGCCAATAACAAATTTCCATATAAATACACCATTGGTCTTTTTAGCATTGATAATCGTGATAAACTTTTAAAAATCATTGGTGAAAATAAATTGCAAGAGTTGGAGCAAATGTTGGTGACCCATATTTTAAAACAACCTTACGACATGGAAATATATCGTTACATGGCACCAAATGAATTGATTATAGTTTTCAAAAATGAAGATGCCAAACACACCATTGAATATGTTGACAACATTCGGCACACCATAGCTGCTTCCGAATTTATTTTATCCAATGGAAAAACTCTAAAAATCACTATTTCCGCAAGTGTTTCAGAAAAAACAAGGCCTGACCTAAACGCCACAAGCGTCACCATTCGCGCGCATAACGCTTTGCAAAAAGCCTACCGCTTTAATTGCAACATAGTCACAAAAGCCTAATTTTTTTCAGATTTTGCCTTGATTAACAAATAAGCGCCTCCTAAAAATGCCGGAAGAGAAAGAAGTTGCCCCATTGTTATTCCGTTCCATAAAAAGCCAATCTGCACATCAGGTTCCCGAAATTGTTCCAACAATGTGCGGAACAAAGCATAGCCCAATAGAAAAGCGCCGGAGATAAAACCTTTGCGTTCTCGACACCATTTGTTTGTCCACATAAAATTCAGAGCAACAAACAAAACAACACCTTCCAAACACGCCTCATATAGCTGAGAGGGATGGCGCGGAAGATAGCCACCGTTAGGAAAACGCACAGCCCATGCCACATTGGTTACTCGCCCCCAAAGTTCATCATTAACAAAATTGGCTAAGCGTCCGAAAAATATTCCGACAGGCACCAATGGAGCCGCTAAATCGGTCAGTTTCAAAAAAGGAAAATGCACATGCTTTGCCGCCAAATACATTGCAATAATCACCCCTACAATACCGCCGTGAAAAGACATTCCACCGTGCCAAACAGCAAAAATTTCCAAAGGATTAAGCCAAAATTTTTCCGTTCCATAAGCTAGAACATAGCCCAAACGTCCACCCAAAATAACCCCGAGTGTAAAATAAAAAACAATGTCTTCCAAATTATTTTTTGTCAGTGCAATCCGATATTTTTTTATTCGTTTAGATGCTAACCACCAACCAAATAAAATACCAAACAAATACGCCATGGAATACCATCGCAACGCCAATGGGCCAATTTGAAAAATTATTGGAGATATTTCCGGATAAGTAAAACCTGTCATCACTAATTCCCATATTTTTATTATTGATTAAAAGTATATTAACAAAAAAAGATAATCCACATATAAAAAAAATTATAAACACAACTTTTTTTTATCATCTTGATTAAACATAATTTATTTTTTTTATTTTTTTTGCGTAAATTTAAAAAGTGGAAAACTTTATAAAGATAATTGTCAGAACACTGCCGATTGTGCAAATGTAAACTCACGTATTGCAAAGGAATTGTAATTAATGTTGGCTGAAAAACACTATACCTATATGAATAACCCACTAGATGACATTGAATGTCTGTTTTCAAAACAGCCGCATACGATTGAACGCAGAAATTCTCATGAAATCGTTGTTGAAATTGCCGGAAAATGGGACAACATGCTATTATTTTTTGCTTGGGAAGAAAAAATGAATTGCCTCCATATTTCCTGTCTCTTAAATTTGAAGCCAACAACGAATAATTTGCCAAACATTTTTGAATTGCTTGCACTAATTAATGAAGATTTATGGGTTGGTTATTTTTCTTATTGGGAAGAAATGAAAATGCCGGTGTTCAAACATTCTTTGTTCTTAGATTCTGACGAATTTAATTTTAGCGGCAAACTCAATCAAATCATCAACATAGCCCTGACTGAATGTGAACGCGCCTACCCTATATTTCACGCAGTTCTCAAACAAAATATCTCTCCACGAAAAGCGTTGCTGCCACTCACACTGATGTAATTTTTCTCCATTTTATTCGGCAACGAGCTAATTCAGTCTGTTTATCTTCCTCGCGAATGGAATGATATGTTTCATCACCATTTTGAGAGGTTAAAATCAAAACATTTTCGCCATAAACAGCACTCTTTTTGAAATTAAGCTCTATCTCAGCCGGATGATGTTCTAATCTAAAATCGCCTGAAACACATTCACTCGCCCATAAAGGATAAATAGCATTATTAACATGATGATTAATGTCAATATCATCAAAGCGCACTTTTAAATTATCTTCTCTATCAAAATTTTCCGGCTCTTTAATCTTCATAAAATCGACAGCAACCGCACGTTCTGATAAAGCCTGATAGTCGGGAAAATACTTGCTTAAAAGCGCAGGTCGCAAGCGCGCAATATCAATAAGAACCCATTGACTGCTGACTTTTATAATAACATTTCCTTGCGTATCATACACAAAAAAATCTCGAATAGCGCCCCATAGCTTTGTTGCCGCCGGCCAAGTTTCAATAAAAAAATGTTCATCCAGCTTTGGCAAACGATAAATTTCCAAAAAATAATCCGAACCAAACCAAGTCAATCCCTTTTCAGAACATTTTTTCAATCCAATACCCAACTCTTCTGCGCTATCCATAGCTGCGTCTTGAAGAAAATTCATCAAAGTCAACAGTCGCAAAAAGCCATGACAATCTGCTTCATAGCTTTTTACGACATACTCTTTTTTATACTGTGTTGCAATCATCTCATTCTCTAAAAAAGATTACTGCTCAAGGCAAAGCCGGCAACTTTATATTTTTCAAAACGTTGTTCCAAACGCTTTGTATAGGCTTCACCTTTTTCTGGATTAGCGGAATGATATCTTTTTGCCGCTTTTTTCCAGTTTTGACCATGGCGGCTATAGAGTGAGCGCAAAAACTTAGCGCTGTATTTAACATTCTTCAATGGATCTATCGCGTCATCCAAAGAATTAAAAGCTTCGCCATGATATTTCAAATTTATCTGCATGCATCCAACGTCAATACTTTCTATCCCTTGGGACTGAAATTTTTGAACAGCGCGGATTGCGTCTTCCTTTGATGCATAGTAGTAACCTTTTCCTTGAACGTTTACTGTCCAAGGCCAAGCCACATACCTATTTTGCAAATTATCCCATCTGCCGCTTTCTACCGCTGAAATAGTTTGCAACAGATCAAAATTAACACCGTATTCAGTTCCTGCTTCCTTAGCAGCCACAGAACAAAGAGCTCCATCTGTAATCAGCTCCTTTGCCGGCAAAACATCAGTGTCTCCGTTGGCATAAATCGCATTACTAAAAAGCACAAGAGCACTGGTTAATACAAAACAAAATTTATTAAACACGACTAGGTGTCATCCCATAATACTGTTCTACTGACAAGCCGCTTCCCATCTTTTAAGAATTTCCGCTACTTTTGCAATTTAATGCAGACAAATACAACAGTGTTAAACACTTTTAACCGTTCATTAAAAAACATTAATAAACCATTAAACACGAGTCATATAGCACCTCTTTTATTTAAAATCCAGAAAAAAGTTCCTAAATAAGTAAAAATTTAAAACTTGACAAATATTAACCAATTGAATTTGCATAAAAACAACAAATAAAAAGTCCAAATTCAAGACAAAAACATTCCATTTTATAAATCTTGAAATTTAAAAAAAAATAATTATACTTATACATGTCATTTATGACTGCGACACCAGAGGCCTTATGAAATAGGTACATTGGACCCGGGGGCAGTACCCGGCACCTCCACCATTTATGGGGGTGAACCAGGCTCGACAGTGTATAGTAAAGATATGAGTTGTGTCCGGTGAGATACCACCGTTATCGGTTCAAATTTAAATGAATGCAAATGATAATTTTGCACCAGTTGCTGTAGCTGCTTAAGTTAAGGCAACAAACTTCAATTCTTTTACCTTTGGTTAGGTGAAAGTGGGGATTGGGTCGCCTAGCAACAGAAAGGCCCTTAAATATAATCAAATGGTGAGAAAATGGTAGATTTTGTTGAAAAAATTGATTACGATGAATTAGTTGAAAAATCTTTGCGCAGCGTTGTTTATTATGCCTTAAAAATTGTTGAACAACAAGGT
>JBNMLT010000118.1:0-4294 GCA_050874965.1 Alphaproteobacteria bacterium | reverse complement strand
GTGTGTATTATAAAGTATAACTTTTAAATAAAACATGGAGAACGGTCATGGCGGAAGTAGATGAAGGTACAAAAATTAATTTTTTGGGTGGAAACAACGAGTCCAGAATTGGTGGCAACAGCTTACTGATTGAACACGCTGAAAAGGATGTGGGTAATAAGCGCATAATGATTGATTTGGGCGCTTTATTTCCACCGGAATGGACAGATTTGGATTCTGTTATTCCGGATGTGCGTCCATATTTGGATTATAAAGATAAACCAGCAGAAAAACCGATTGAAGCGTTGTTTATTTCTCACTGCCATGAAGATCATATTGGTGGTTTGGTTCATTTAGCGAGAGCTGGCTTTAAAATGCCGAAAATATATGCCAGTAATTATACAAAGCAATTACTTAAAACGGCTTTTCATGAAGGAAAAGTTCCTTTGGCAAACCAACCTGAAGTCGAGGCTGTTTCCGCAGGTCAAACAATTGATGTCGCCGAAAACATCCATGTTACACCGTTTAATGTTTCTCACTCAACAGTTGGCGCAATGGGTTTCCATGTTTTGACAACAGTTCGTGGAAGAGTTAGTGCCGGAATTGTTGACCCGGGCGATTATCGTTTAGGCGAATCTAAAGTCGGTCCTGGTTTTGATGAGAAAGAATTTATTGAATTTTTAAAAGATAAGCCAGTTACACACGTTTTATTGGATTCAACATCAAGTGATAATTCAGATGAATATTTGGTTGATTTTGATCAAGCTGTTGCAAACACGGTTGAACAAGTCAATAAACATCCTGAAAAACAAGTTATTTCTGCGGTTATCTCTCGCAGTATTCAAAATTTGGCCATGGACTTGGAAGCAGCAAAACAATCTGGAAGAAAGGCATTTATTGACGGCTATTGGGCAAAACTTGCTTTTATTGCAATGCAACGCAGTGGATTGCATGATTATGATGATGTTGTATTCAAAAGTGATGATCTAAAACATGCAGAAGCTTCTTCATTTTTAAGTCAATATCCAAGAAACAAACGCTATATTATTCCAAGCGGTGCTTTTGCCGAATCTAAAAAAGGAATGAAGTCCGGTTTATACAAAATGTCGGAACAGCAAAAAGTTTCTTTGGATAAAAATGGAAAAGTTAAGAGTAAAAGTAAGGGTGAGGGTGGACATCCTGATTTTACCGTAGATAATCTAACGCTGATTTTAGCTCGTCAACGCTGTATTGAAGCTATTAACGGTAAACAAGTTCGCACCATGTATAATCGTTTGGCAGCCTTAGGGGCAACGATTATTGAAAACAAGTCCGGAAATAATACAGGTAAATTTGAAACGGCTTTAATGCAACGCACTGGTCACGCTGTTCATTCGGAAACGAGAAAATTTATTGAATTAATTCTGAATAATCGTAAAAACAAAAGCAAACTCGTTTTCATTCCAATTCATGGTGATGTTCAGCAGCTGACCAATACCACAAAAGCCATTCGAGAAGCTGGCGGAGAACCTTCTATTTGCTTTAATGCCGATGAAATAAAAGTTTGGGCCGGCGGTACGAAAAAATTGGAACAAAAACCAATAGAGGATCAGCGCTGGATCGCTGTTCAAGTTGAATTTTTGGGTGGTTACGGTTACAGCAGCGCAAATCAATATAATTATACAATTGTTGACCATAATTTTACTAAAAAAGAAGATTTATTGGTTATTCATGATGAAAATGAACCTGTTGAACGGAGAGATTATGCTCAAAAAGCGTTAGAAAAAGCTCGTGATGATGAGGATAATTTTTATGTACCATCCCGTCGCGAAGTTCGCGCTGAAAAAGAAAAAATTTCTCGCCACAAGAAAAAGGAGCTTTTGATGCGTCGGATGGCTAAAGAAGCCGGAATGGATGAAAAAAGTTTTTCATTTAAAATGAAACGCGGTAAAGGCGGTAGATAAATCTTTTATATAAAATGTTATTATCTCTCTTAACTCTTGTCTTTTATACCAGAATGTTATATGTGTAAAACAGAAGAGTTAAGGGAGATTTTTAGTATGGTTCGCACAAATAAAAATGGTATAAAAATTTATGGCGAAGAAGACTTTGCCGGTATGCGTAAAGCCGGACGAGTGGCTGCCGAATGTTTGGATTATATTGCTGATTATGTAAATGTCGGAGTTTCTACCGGCGAACTTGATGATTTATGCAATGAGTTTATGAAAAGCAAAGGCGCGGTTTCGGCTTGTATTGGCTATCATGGTTATCCAAAGGCCACATGCATTTCCATTAATCAAGTAATTTGCCATGGCATTCCAGACTATGAACGCAAGTTGGCTGATGGAGATATTCTAAATATTGATGTTACCGCTATTGTGGATGGTTATTTTGGTGATACCAGTCGTATGTATTTTGCCGGAAAACCAAAAGTTAAAGGTCAACGTTTATGTGATGTGACGTATGAATGCATGATGCGTGGAATAGATGTGGTTAAACCAGGGGCGCATTTTGGAGATATTGGCGCGGTTATTGAAGAATATGCGCATAAATATGGTTATTCGGTGGTTGATATGTTTTGCGGCCACGGGGTTGGCAAGGTTTTTCATGATGAACCAAATGTTATGCATTGCGGCGTAAAGGGAACCGGGCCGATTATGGAAGAAGGGATGATTTTTACCATTGAACCGATGATTAATATGGGTAAAAAGGATGGTGTAATTCTTTCTAATGGATGGACGGCAGTAACTTGTGACCATGCGTGGTCGGCTCAATTTGAACATTCTTTGGGTGTAACCAAGGATGGCTATGAAATCTTTACTTATTCGCCAAAAGGAATGGATAAACCACCGTATAAATAAAAGGTGCTGTATGACGAACGATAAACAAGAAAAGCCACTATATTTAGGACATAGAGAACGATTGCGCACCAGATTTTTAGCGGATGATGGTGCAAGTATGCCGGATTATGAAATTTTAGAATTGCTTTTAACTATGTCTATTCCAAGACGAGATGTTAAACCTTTGGCTAAAAAGTTAATAGCAAAATACGGTGATATAGGCGGTGTTTTGCATGCTCCTGCGCATGAATTGATTGATGTTTGTGGTTTGAGTGTGAATACGTTGGCTTTGTTGAAAGTGGTGTCTACTTGTGCTTTACGTTCGTCAAGTGCTTGTTTTTCGGATAGCGATGAACCGATTATTGCTTATTGGGATCAGTTTGAGGATTATTGTCGCCAGATGATGGCATATAAGGATGTTGAAGAATTTAGAGTGTTCTTTTTTGATGATGCGCTACATTATAAAGGTAGTAAACTAATGAATACCGGAACTGTTAACAAAACTATGGCGCATCCACGAGAAATTATTAAGGCTGCCCTTGATAATAAAGCGGTGATTATTGTTTTGGCTCATAATCATCCATCTGGAGAATGTAAACCATCAATGGCAGATAAACAACTGACGCAAGAAATTAGTATGGTTGCCGAGGCGATGGATATAGAGGTGTATGATCATTTGATTGTGACCCGAAATGAGATTTTTAGTTTTCGCAATTCCGGTTTGATTTTACCAAAAATGCGAAAATAATAAAAAAAAGCTTGCAATATAAAAAAATATGGTGTATTAACTTAAATCGGTTAACGGGGCATAGCTCAGCCTGGTAGAGCGCTTGGTTTGGGACCAAGATGTCGCGTGTTCGAATCTCGTTGCCCCGACCACATAAGACGATGACCTCTAGAGAGGATGTTCTCTAGAGGTTTTCTTATTGAAAATAAAGGATTTTTTCCATCTAAAAATAAGTTCGAATAGAGTAAATTTAAAATCTTGCGTTTTTCTTCAGAATTCGAACTTTCATAAATGTCAGGTATCTTAGAAATGAGGATTAGCAAGTCTTTTAAGCTATTTAACCCTTGCTTGGTTATCTCATTATAGTGTATTAATTTATTGCTGATGTTCTCTATTCTTTTGTTAATGTCTATATATTTTTTATTATATTGTTCCAGTGTAATACTATTATTGAGTTTCAGGTCAAGCAAGGCATCTAAGCTATTTTCCAATTGAGTTTTTTGACTTTTCAAAATTCGTCTTTCTTCGGTTTCAATTTTATGCTTTTCCTTAACTTCTTCTTGAATTGCGACCAAGGATTTTTCTAGCCATTCTTTAGGCACTTTTTTAAGCCTACATAGGTCATCTTTAATTTTAGCGTCAACTATATTCTCGTTAATGCGAGTGCCTTTACAATGAGGACAAAACAGATATTTATGCACCCGTCCGTTAGGCTTAATCTTGACATCTGGGGTAATTAAGCTACCACAATTTTTGCAATGGATAAGCC
>JBNMLT010000117.1:0-4307 GCA_050874965.1 Alphaproteobacteria bacterium | reverse complement strand
CCTTTAGGCTCATTTTCCGTAAAATGATTTTGGATTTCTTTAAAACTTCCGGTTTGCACTTCTTCGTACATTTTAGTTAATTCACGAATAACGGATATTTTACGATTTCCAAAAATTAAAGACGCTTGATCCAGAGTTTTTAACAAGCGAGGCGCTGTTTCATAAAAAATTAAAGTGCTATTGATTTGTTTTAATTCATTAAACATTTCGGCGCGGGCTTTGTCTTTATTAGGAATAAAACCGGCAAATAGAAAACGATTTGTTGGTAAGCCGGAGAGTTGTAAAGCGGTTATAACGGCGCAAGCACCAGGGATGGCTGTGACATAAACATTTTGTTTTCGGCATTTGTTGACAAGTTTATAACCTGGATCGGATATGAGCGGAGAGCCAGCGTCGCTGACCAGAGCAATAATTTGTCCTTCATTGATTAAGTCTATCAAAAATTGAGCTTGCGATTCTTCGTTGTGATCTTGGTAGGTTATAAATTTTTTTTGCAAGGGTAAGCCAAGTAGAGAAAAAAGTTTTTTGGTTATTCTGGTGTCCTCGCAGGCAATTATGGGCGCTTGATTCAGAATATCCAACGCCCTTTGAGAAATATCCTGAAGGTTTCCGATGGGGGTGGAGATAATATAAAGACCATTTTTTAACATCAAATACACTTTACAAAAAAGAGTTTAAGCATTATTGTTGAGCATATTGTTTTATATTTTGAGGAAAAATGCAAGTGTTAAAAAAAATCGGCTTTATTTTATTGGCTTTGTGCGTGACTCGTTGTGGTTTTATTGAAAAAACGGAACCTATGCCGCAACAAACTTTTAATTATGAAAGTGGTATGCCGCAAAATATGGTCGAATCGACAGATTATTCTAATATAGATCTGGGTAACGCTGAAAGTTTTCGGGTAGCCATGCTTTTGCCGTTGAGTGGAACTGTCAGTGATATGGGGCAAAATATGAAAAATGCCGCAATGATGGCGGTTGGAGATGTTAACAACAATCATTTGCTTGTTCAATTTTATGATACAAAAGGAACAACCAGCGGCGCGCGGATAGCTGTGGAAAATGCAGTTAATGACCACAGTGATTTAATTGTTGGACCGCTTTTGGGCGAAGAGGTGGCGGCAATCAGCGATGTGGCTAAAAACGCGAATATTCCGGTTATTTCATTTTCCACTGCGCCAAATGTGTTGCAAAACGGCGTTTATACCATGGGATTGTTAAACGAAGAGCAAATAGAACGCATTATTCGCTACGCGGTTTCACAAGGACGGCTGAAACTGGCGCTCGTTTTACCGGATAATCAGAGCGGCATTAATATGTTTAAAGCGGCCACGAATGCGGCTCAACTTCACGGAGCGGCAATTGTAAAAGTTGGATTTTATTCTCCAAACACAATGGATTTTACAAAATTGGTTACACAAATGGCTGGGGCTGCTCGTGTTAATGCTTCTCAACGGAAAGTTAAAGCGGAAAAAAATGAAGATAAAAAAGAAGAAACTGCGGCGCTTGATTTTGATGCTTTGTTAGTGCCTGAATTTGGTAATCGTCTGAAGTCTATTACCTCAATGTTTAGTTATTACGATGTTTCGGCGCCGGAAGTTTTATTTTTGGGCACATCCGTATGGGGAAACACAAATCTGAGTAAAGAAACAGAATTGTATGGCGCTGTTTATCCTGTTATGTCAATGGCTCGATTGGCTCAGTTTAAGCAAAAGTATTACGAAATGTTTAACGCTCGTTCCAACGATTTGAGTATTTTTGCCTATGACGCGGTGGCTTTGTCTTCGGCATTGTCATATAAAGATAAAGATGAATTGCAGCAAGAAATTATTTCGGTTGATGGATTTTATGGGCTTAGTGGAGCATTTAGAATTTTTGCAAATGGCAAAAATGAGCATGGTTTGGATATTGTCAAAGTATCATCAAACGGTCCAAAATTGTTGGAAAACGCGCCGAGCAAGTTCTATACGGCGAATCCGGCTTACGCGCAAAGTTTTTCCACAGAAAATTATATGCTGAACATGCCGCTGGTTTATGGCAAAAATGCCGGAGAGTTGCAACAAATTTTGCTAAACGTGCAATAATTTTACTTTTTTGCTTGCAATATCTGTAAATATACCCAATATAAAAGGGTATTTGAATGAAGGGCTTAGGGTTAAAATGTCGCCAACTCGGTCAGGTTCGGAAGAAAGCAGCCGTAACGATTTTTTTGAGGTCTAAGTCCCTTCGCCTTTGAAAAGTTAAAATAGAATGGCTGAAGATAATTTACAATATGTCGCGTTGGCGCGGAAGTATCGTCCACAAACTTTTGAAGATTTGTTGGGACAGGATGCGCTTGTGCAGACACTGACAAATGCCATTCAAAATAATCGCTTGCATCACGCCTATATTCTTACCGGAATTCGTGGGGTTGGCAAAACCACAACAGCTCGTTTAATTGCACGGGCTATTAATTGTACCGGCATTGACGGCAACGGTGGGCCAACCATACATCCTTGCGGTGAATGTGAAAACTGTAAGGCGATTGCCGCGGATCGGCATATTGATGTTATGGAATTGGACGCCGCGTCTAAAACCAGCGTGGAGAACATGCGTGAATTGTTGGATGGCGTTTGTTATAAACCGACCATGGCACGCTATAAGGTTTATATTATCGATGAAGTTCATATGCTTTCCAAAAGTGCGTTTAACGCTCTGCTAAAAACGTTGGAAGAACCGCCTTCACATGTGATGTTTATTTTTGCAACAACAGAAATTCGCAAGGTTCCGGTAACAATTTTGTCTCGGTGTCAGCGTTTTGATTTGCAACGCATCAGTATTGAAACTTTGGTCAAATTGTTTCACAAAGTTTTAAACGCTGAAAAAATTGAAGCAGAGGAAGAAGCTTTACATATTGTCGCTCGCGCGGCGGATGGTTCGGCTCGTGATGGCTTGTCTATGTTGGATCAAGCTATTGTTTTGGGAAATGGCAAAATTGAAACTGCGTCGGTTAAAAATATGTTGGGTTTGGCTGACCGGCAACAAACATTTTCTTTATATGAAAAGTTGTTGGAAGGAAACATGTCTGACGTTTTACAGCTTTTACACCAACTTTACATGGACGGGGCGGCTCCTATGTTGATAATTCAGGATCTGGTGGATATTACCCATTTATTGGCCAAAACAAAGATTATTCCAGATTTTATTAATGATGCGACTGTTAGCGAAAATGATAGAGAAATGTGTAAAAAACTTAATTCTGTGTCAATAGCCATTCTTTCAAAAATTTGGCAAATGCTGATAAAAGGAATTAGTGAATTACAATATGCAAATGTGCAAATAGATGCGTTGGAAATGATTTTGATGCGGATTGCTTATTCAGCTAATATGCCGACTCCTGCAGAACTTCTGAAGGAATTAAAAAAAAAATCAAGACTGAGTAACATTGCAACGGAGAGAAAAATTGCTACAGCAACTTCTGGAACGCTTGCTGCTGATGAAGGGCGTATTGCTTCAGGTTTAATTGAACATGAAGGTTTTGAACTGGTAACAACAGATGATTTGGTGAAACTGCTTAATGCTAAACGTCAAATGTTATTGTTGTATGCGGTTAAAAATGATATGTCTTTTAAGGAATTTACCGAAGGTCGTATGCGCATTGCTCTTTCTGAAAAAGCCGATAAAGATTTGATCGCTAATTTACGTAAGTTTTTGCTTAAAGAAACTGGTATTTCATGGGTGATTGACATTGATTATGAACCCTTGGGCGAAACATTGGCTTTTATAGAAACAAAAGAGTTGGAACGTGATAAAAAAAATATCTCTGAATATCCGTTAGTAAAAGCTATACTTAGTGAGTTTAATGGTGCTAAGATTGAAACCGTTATCCGGAAAGCGGTGGCGGCGGCTGAAGATGATGAGGCAACCGAATTTAATATTCCGGAAGAAAATTCTGAAACTTATGAAGATGATGAGGATAATTAAATGTTAAATATACAAGGAATTATGAAACAAGCGCAACAAATGCAACGTAAAATGCAAGAAACGCAGGCTAAACTGGCTCAAGAAGAAAAAGAAGGCGTGAGCGGTGGAAATTTAGTGAAAGTTGTGTTAAATGGCAAGTCTGAAATGAAAAAAATTAGTATTGATAAATCATTGATGAATGCTGAAGAAGTTGATGTTTTAGAAGATTTGATTTTGGCTGCTTATAATGATGCTCATCAAAAAATTGATGCCATGATGGAAGAAGGCATGAAAGAAGCCACTAATGGTGTTGGATTGGGCGGATTAAAACTTCCGTTTTAATACTGAGGCGGTGCCGTGCAAGGT
>JBNMLT010000116.1:0-4359 GCA_050874965.1 Alphaproteobacteria bacterium | reverse complement strand
TTCCAATGCATTCTATAATTATGTACGCTAACATTTGGCGAGGAAAAACTACAACACCAAATGCAGCGTGGGTAGGGGATAAATCCTGCAAAACTGAATTAAAATGCTTAAAAGATGCTTCAATGGTTGAAATTAATAAATTATGCCAGACATGTTCTGAGGATAACCAAGGAAATTGCTCTGTGATAATGGTATTTTAAATATGTTACTTAAAGCAAATAAACAAAAATTTTCCACTCCTTTTTAAAGCCAAATCTTGACGGCATAGTTTGTTCAGAGTGGAAAATATTTTATTTAGAAACTATTTTTTTCTATTTCTTCAAAATATTGCACTGTTTCTGGAGAAAGTTGTTCGGTGGCTTCTTTGTCACAAGCCAAAATACCATGCTCGTGATGTTGTAACACACTTATTGGCCATACATGCGTGATACTTCCTTCAATGGCTTTTTGAACTGCCAGCGCTTTTTGTTTTCCAGACGCGAGAATAAGAACTTCTTCCGCCTCCATCATTGTTTCTATGCCGATGGTTAGAGCTAAAGTCGGAACTTTATTAACATCATTATCAAAAAAGCGAGAGTTGGCGCGTAATGTGCTTGGAGTTAACAATTTTAAACGAGTGCGTGAATTTAAAGAAGAGTATGGCTCATTGAGCGCTATATGTCCATCTTCTCCAACACCACCAATAAATAAATTAACGCCGCCGCAATCTTTAATGGCTTTTTCATAGGCCATGCATTCTTTTGAAAAATTTGTGGTTAACCCGTTCAAAAAATGAACATGTTCCTTTTTGACGTTTACAAATTTTAAAAATTTATCCCATAGAGCGTATTGAAAACCATGTTCATCACCGGCTCCAATACCAACATATTCACAAGTGCCAAAAAAGATAACATTTTCAAATGAAACTTTTCCTTCTTTATAAGCTTTGGCCAGCTCGGTAAACATTCCGAGCGGCGTTGAGCCGGAGGGCAAACCTAAAACAAATGTTTTTTTAGGTGTTGGGTGATGTTTGTTTATTCTATAAACAACATAATCCGCCGCCCAAGAAGACAAGTTTTCGTATGTAGGTTTTATAACAACGCGCATTTTTATTTCTCCTGTTTTTAATAGTGTGGTGGAGGGGTTTCTTCACTCTGAGGTTTTACAATATCTGGAGAGATCATACTTTTTAATAAGGTATTTTGAGCGATTAATGTATCAATAATTTTCCCTTGTTTTACAACAACCTCGCTTAAATCATCCAGAGCTTTCTGTTGATTATCCAAAGTCATTTCAATAGCAATTAATCTTTGGTTTGTTTCAATGTCAATCATCTATTTAACTCCTAAAAAATTAGGTGTTTGTGGTTTGAGGGTTGACAATTTTTCTATTTCTTTCTGTTCAAATTCTCTTGAGTCAATACGTTTTAGCAACTCTTCTTTTTCGTCCTCAGACATTTTTATCATATTGCCGGAACCATTATTCATTAAATAACTTGTTTCATAACCTTTGTTATTGACTTCATAGAGAAGTTGCCCGTTTTCATCATATTCTTTATATGATTTTCCAGTCCACACACCTTTTTTATATGTTTTTTCATATTTAATTTTTCCATTTGGATAATATGCTGTTCGCAAGCCGTTAGGAAGGTCGTTTTCTAAAGCAACGTCATATATTTTATGTGCGTTATCATCATAAATATGTGCAACACCGTTGATTTCATCCTGATAATAGGGAATTTCAGCCATAAGATTGCCATTTGCGTAATATAATTTTAACATTCCGTTAAGTTGATCGTTTTTGTAATTGGCTTCGGAAATTAAGTTTCCTGTGTTATCAAATTCTTGATAAGCTCCGGAACGTTTGCCGTCAACAATACTTATTTGCTCGTTAAGATTTCCCGTTACTTCAAAATAAGTTTTGGCAACCCCATTTTGTATTCCGTTAACATATGGAATTTCCGCCATTTTATTGCCACTTTCATAGAAAAGAGTCAAGACACCGCTTGATTTTTCCGAAGAGGATGTTTGTTTTTGGGTGCTAATATATTTATATTTTGTTACACCATTGGTATAATATCCTGTTTCTGTGCCGGCAAAAACACCATTTTGATAAAGAGATTCTGAAATTTTATTTCCAAAATCATCTCGTTTTATGATTGCGCCGTTTAACTCTCCTTCGTTATAATCCATTTCTTGGCTAACGGTTTTTCCATCTGGTTTATATATCGTCAACTTTCCCGCGGGATGTCCGTCCATCATATAAATTTGAGATGATTTTTTCCCGTCTGGAGTATAAAGCGCGCTATAGCCATTTGCTTTGCCGTCAACATATTCAGCGCTACGTTTTATATTGCCATTTTCATAATATTCAACCACTTTACCGTTTAATTGACCATTTTTATAGTTTTTTTTATACATGATATTGCCATTAGGATAATATCCAATGTCATCACCGTCTAACTTTCCATCTTTGAATTGAGTTACAGACTTTACTTTTCCAGTATCATAAAATAAAGTGGCAGTTCCATTTAAGACACTGAAATAATAAGGTAAGCTGGTAGACTGTTTACCGTTTGGGTAAAAAGATTTAAATTCTCCATTTGGCTCATCTTCGGTATAGTTGGCTTCAATAGCCAATTTTCCGTTTTCATAATATTTTTTATAAACACCCTCGCGCAAATCATCTTTAAGACTCATATATTCGTTTGTTCTGCCGTTTTTGTAATATGTTTGTGTGACGCCGTTCAATCTCCCGTCTTTATAATTACTTTCGGCATATATTTTTCCATCTTCATAATAAGTTTTTTGCACACCGTCATATTTGTTGTTAACGTAAGAATTGATTTCTTTTATTTTGCCGGATTCGTAATAAACCTGCTCCACACCTTCGGCCTTGCCGTTCAGATAAGGTGTTTCAGTAGAAATTTTTCCATTTGAATAATATTCAATATATTTTCCGTCAATAACTCCATCATTGTTAAGAGTGTAAGTGTATTTTGTTTTCCCGTCTGGAAAATATCCGGTTTCTTTTCCTGATTGTTTGTTATCCTTAAATTCTGAGGTGGCTGTGATAACGCCATCTTCATCATAGGCCTTGATCGGACCGTCTAATTTGTTGTTGCGATAGGTGTAAACATTTTCTATGCTGCCGGATGGGTAATAAACAATGGTTTCACCTTCTTGCTTGCCATTTACATAAGTGGCTTTAGAGCGGATGGAGCCATCGTTGCGATAAGTAATAACATCGCCGTCTATTTTATTGTTTTTGTAGGGGGTTTCCGTTCTTACTTGACCATTGTCGTAATAAGTCTTTTGAACGCCGTCTTCATGAATAATCGGCGCGTCAAAAGAAGATTGTTTTATTTCCGATGATGAATTAAAAGAGCGAAAATTTGGCATTAAATCAAATTTTATGGCTAGCAGAAAAATAACGCCTGCCGCGATTAAAACAATAAGTCCAGAATTTTTTTTCATAATATCTCCTTTTGTTGCCGATATTTCAACAAACTAATATAGTCATATCATGAACAATTTTTGACTTCAAGTTTATTTGCGTTAATCAACAAAAAAATAGCAACTAAGCATATTGAATTTGTCTGCTTTGTAAAAGCTTGGTAATGGAATTCTGTAAATTTTCATCACGGTTTTCCGCGATAAATTCTAAGGTGTCGTTTTCTTTGGAACTCAAATCATTTTTAATGCCTAAATCATCATAATATTGTTGACTTTCATTTTCTAATAAAGAAGCAGATTCTGTTTGACCGATATGGGTATAATAAAGAGCTAAATTATGGCGAGCATGTGCTATTTGCGCGGCGTAAAGGTCGGAATCACCGTTTTCGGACACCGTTTGATAAGCATATACGGCTTTTTCATAATTTCCTGTCTGCCAATAAATATCGCCACAGCGGCTCCAAGCGTTTATATTCTTTGGGGCAAGCTCCAGCGCCAGTTCAAATGAATTTTGTGCCAGCTCTAGGTTGTTTTGTCCGGCAATTGTTCCAAATAGACAAGCGTAAGAGGCTGCTTGAGCATAGGTTAACTCCTTAGGCAGGCCCTTTTGTGTGTCGGCTTTATCAATTTGCTGTTTAATTAAATTTTCTAAAAGTTCCAAGCATAGTGAATTATCGCCTTTGGCCCAAAAGATAAGCGCTTTCTCATTGTCTGGCAGGGTTTCACTATTCGGAAGTTTAGAAAATTTTCCCGTGTTGCACAAAGATATAAAATCTTGAACAGAGGAAATTGATTGTAAGATTGTTTCTTCGCTGGTTTCACCTTTATTGCGATAATAAACGGCTTGAGCTATTTTTTGCGGTGTGACATCTCGGCCAAGCATATTTATGATTAAGCTGACTAATTCATTTAAGGATTCTTGAGG
>JBNMLT010000115.1:0-4365 GCA_050874965.1 Alphaproteobacteria bacterium | reverse complement strand
TATCAAAATTTTAATAAATATCATTATTTTTTCTGGTTTGTTATGTTTTTTATTTATTCAATATGCTTTTGGGATGAAGTAACTTCATTTACACCATTTAATGGTAATTCTTTAATTTTTATTTTTTTATTGATTTTTATAATGATGCCTTTTTTAGATAGTTTTGAATTTGGTTCTTGTAAAGCTAAATTTAGTAGTTTTTTGGATGCAACCAATATACTTTCTGAGATTGCAAATAATGCTAAAGATGAGCCATTGAATGAAAAAAAGAGAAAAGATATAGAAAAATTAAAAGAACAACGAGATAAACTGCAAAATAAAAAATCAAAAAGGAAAACAAATGTTATCTAATCAACAATGTATATTTCAAGTTATTGACAGAGGTATTGATTTGATGAAAAAAAATGTCGATTATACCTTGTTAAAGGCTTGGCAAGATTATTCAAGAGCTATCTTAGAAATAGTCTGCAGAAGTTGTGATAAGTCTATATATTTAGACTATCTAAGTTTTTTAATAACAATTTCATCTCTTTCACCATATGATCAATTGAAAAAAAGTATTGAAAAACTAATGGAAATCGCTCAGAGGATAAATGAATATGCAACTGAAGAACTATCAGATTAACACACTTAATGTTTTGCGGAAATTTTTTGAAGAAGCGCGGATTTGCGGTCATAAGCAGGCGTATGAAAACATTACCTCTGACCTTGAAATCAGTCATCGTTTGGGAAAACTGAAAAGTGATTATACTGTTTGGTCAACTATTCCGAATACGCCACGAGTTTGTCTAAAAGTCCCTACCGGCGGCGGAAAAACAATTATTGCCGCTCACGCTATCAAAATAACAAGTGAAGTATGGTTAGAACGTGAATTTCCGGTGGTTTTGTGGTTTACACCCTCTGATACTATCAGACAGCAAACAGCGGAGGCTCTCAAAAATCCCCGTCATCCATATCGTGAAGCATTGGACGAACAATTCGGTGGTCGTGTTAAAGTGTTTGACATTGATGAAAAGTTTAATATTCGTCCGGCGGATATAGAACAAAATTTATGTGTTATTGTTTCCACTATTCAGTCTTTCAGCAAAAAAGACACCGCAAAATACAATGTCTATAAACATAATGAAAATTTAGAGCCGCACTTTACGCATATCACGGCGCAAGAGGGTATGGAAAAAGACGAAAACGGACAACTTAAATATTCGTTTGCCAATTTGCTGTTTGCGCAAAGACCAATTATGATTGTTGATGAGGCTCACAACGCTGTTACGAATCTTAGTGCGGAAATGCAAGGGCGCATTAACCCGTCGGCAATTATAGAATTAACCGCTACTCCAAGATTGCAAAATAATACTCTGTATAATGTGTATGCGAAAGAACTCAAAGACGAAGAAATGATTAAACTTCCGATTGCCTTAACGGAACACAATAACTGGGAGTTGGCTGTAACGGAAGCAATCGCCAAACGTGCGGAATTGGAAAAAGCCGCTCAATATGAAAAAGAATATATACGTCCGGTTTTATTGTTTCAGGCTCAAGACATTAAAGGAGAAATCACGGTTGCCAAACTGAAAGAAAATTTAATCAATGTTCAGCAAATTCCCGAAAATGAAATTGCCATTGCGACCGGAGAACAAAAAGAACTGGACGGAGTTAATGTTTTTGACCGCAACTGTCCTATTCGTTATATTATCACTGTTCAAGCCTTAAAAGAAGGTTGGGATTGTTCTTTTGCCTATGTGTTGTGTTCGTTGGCAAATGTTCAAAGTGATACGGCGGTTGAACAATTGCTTGGGCGTGTTATGCGTATGCCGTATGCGAAAAACAGAAAAATATCAGCATTAAACAGAGCCTATGCTTATGTTTTGTCTCCAAAGTTTGGTGTGGCGACGGATTGTATTGTGAAAAAACTTGAAAACAAGGGCTTCTCGGATGAAGAAGCGCAAAGCGTGGTTGAACGTGTGCCGGCAGATGATTTCTTTAGCAGCAATCCGCAACCAAACAGAGTTGTTATTGCGCCGGCAACGGTTATACAAACAAAGGATTTGCCAAGCACCATAACATTGCAAAAAGAAAATGACGGTTCTCACAGCCTTGTGTTTGGCAATGAAACAACGGCAGAGGATATTGAAAAAGTCAAACCTATGCTTAATGAAAACGAACAATTTGAACTGGAAACAAAATTTGCAAATTATAAAAACAGGCGGGAAGAACCGTCGCCGGCGAAAAACGGAGAAAAGTTTAAAGTTCCGCAAATGTGGGTAGAATTGCAAGGAGAACTTGAACTTGCCGACCCGGAAATTGTTTTTGAATATTTTGATTGGAATTTGAACGATTACGCTCCTTATCAGTTGAATGAAAACGAATTTAAAATCAGCAGACAGGGAAACGGATTTACAATTGATATTGATGACCGCGCGTTAAAATTTTCTCCGGCAGGAGAAGAGCAATTGGCAATGCCTTTTATGAGCGTTGAAAATTGGACTTCGGAAAATTTGGTGCGGTGGTTGGATAAACAATTAAGAGACGCCTATTTTTCTCAAGCAACTATGGTAAAATGGTTGACTAATGTTGTTTCATATTTAGCAGAGCACAGAGGAATCAAAATAGCCGAGTTAATGCTTGCAAAATATGCATTGGCAAATAAACTGAAAACAAAAATTCAAACAGCTTATGCAAATGCACGCAAGAAATCATATCAAACATCATTATTTGCGCCGGACGCAAGAGTTGAACTAAACTTTGATAATGGTTTTGAATTTTTTGACAATATGTATGCTAATGAGCTTTTATACAGGGGAAGATATAAATTTGCTAAACATTATCTTGGAGCAAATAATGTTCCCAGCTTTGATGGTGGTGTGGATGGCGAAGAATTTCAATGTGCCAAAGCTATTGATACGAATAAAAATGTAAAATATTGGATACGTAACGTTGCCAAACACCCGAATTCATTTTGGTTACCAACTTCAACGGATAAATTTTATCCTGACTTTGTGGCTATGTTGAATGACGGGCGAATTTTGGTGGTGGAATATAAGGGCGCGCATTTGATTGATAGCGCAGACACCAAAGAAAAAGCCGCTATTGGCAATTTGTGGGAAAAAAAGACCAAAGGCAAAGGTGTGTTTTTGATTGCTGAAAAAAATAAAGACGGGTTGAACGTCGCGGAGCAGATTGCAGCCAAGATAAGTTTAAGCTAAAACAGATAAATAAAAAAAACGGCGGAAGCATCAACTTTTTATCAGTCCGCGACATCTGCCACAAAAGCAACATTTTTGTGGCAAAAAACTAAAAAAACACTTGAAAAATAATAATTTTCGGTTATAAAAATAGCAGTTGATTTAGGGGCACGACTAAAGAACATTTATTTTTTAACCGCGTGCAAGTCCGCCCGATGTGGGGTTGGCATTTTTTGAAATATAAATTTATATGACAAATACAGATGTTAAAATGCCTGAAATGACAGAAAATTTTGCTGATTTGTTGAATGAACAATTCGGCGACAACGGCATTTTGGGTACTGTTGTTAAAGGTACCATTATTAAAGTTTCTCCAGATTTTGTGACCGTTGATGTCGGTTTGAAGTCTGAAGGTAATATTCCATTGCGTGAATTCGGCACAAATCCGGAATTGAAACCGGGGGATGTGGTAGAAGTTTTGGTTGACCGTTATGAAGACAGAGACGGCAATATTGTTCTTTCTAGAGAAAAAGCTCGCCGTGAAGAGGTTTGGGCTGATTTGGAAAAGAGTATGAACGCCGGCGAACGTGTGAACGGTGTTATTTTTGGCCGTGTTAAAGGTGGATTCACTGTTGATTTGAACGGTGCTATCGCTTTCTTGCCAGGCTCTCAAATTGATATTCGTCCAATTCGTGATATTACACCGTTGATGGGTATTTCTCAACCATTCCAAATTTTGAAAATGGACAAGGTTAGAGGCAATATTGTTGTTTCTCGCCGTGTTGTTTTGGAAGAAACAAGAGCTGAAGCTCGCGCTGAATTGATTGACGGCATCAAAGAAGGTGCCATTTTGGATGGTGTTGTTAAAAACATTACCGATTACGGCGCATTTATTGATTTGGGCGGTGTTGACGGTTTGTTGCACGTTACCGATATTTCTTGGAAACGTATTAACCACCCAGCCGAAGTTTTGACAGTTGGTCAAAATGTAAAAGTTCAAGTTATTCGTTTCAATGAAGATAACCAACGCATTAGCTTGGGTATGAAGCAACTTGAAAACGACCCATGGCAAGCCGTTGCCGATAAATATAATGTTGGCGAAGTGTACACCGGTAAAGTTACAAACATTACCGATTACGGCGCGTTTGTTGAATTGGAAGACGGTATCGAAGGTTTGGTACAC
>JBNMLT010000114.1:0-4384 GCA_050874965.1 Alphaproteobacteria bacterium | reverse complement strand
ATTTTAGCTGTTTTAGAAATAATAACAGCCAAATAAAAAAGCGTTCCAGTTTAAAAAAACTTTTAGAACTGAAACGCTGTAGTTTTAAGCTAAAATTACTTAATATACGGTAGGGCGTTGGCCAAATCCTCTTCTGTGTTAATATCCGCCGGCGCTTCCGGAACAAGTTTTATATTATCCACCAACATTGCTCGAACTTCCATTCCGTTTTCTAGAGCGCGCAATTGTTCCAAAGCCTCGCGTTTTTCCAAAACTCCGGTTGGCAACGAAACCATTTTATGTAAAGAAGCAGCTTTGAAAACATAAATACCAATATGATAATATAAATCCTGATTCGGACATTTTTCCGGATTACGAGTATATGGAGCCGTCGCACGGGTGAAATACAAACAACGAGCCTCTTTTTCGCCCTCTTTCAATCCCATAATTATTTTAACCACGTTTGGATTATTTTTATCTTCTTCGGTTTTAATCAGCATGCCGCAAGTGGCAATATCGCAACCGGTACGCTTAACCATTTCAATCAATGGTAAAGTAACTTTGGGATCAACATTAATATTGTCTCCCTGAAAATCCACCACAATATCATATTTGCCACCATCCGGATCAAGTTCTTTCAAGGCGGCGGCAATTCTATCCGTGCCACTCGGCAAATTCGGATCAGTCAAAATCGCGGTTGCCCCAAATTTTTTGCACTCGTCAACAATAGCTTGATCACCGGCGGCAATGGCAATATCCGTGTTCAAAGCTTTTTTAACGTTTTCATAAACACGTTGCACCATGGTTTTTCCGTTAATCACGCGCAAAGGCTTGTTTGGCAGTCTGGTCGCGGCTAATCTAACCGGCATTAATGTAATTACTCTACTCATTTTTTATGTCCTTTTATTTAGAAATTTGATAAATTTGATTTTGCATTTCATCCAGCATTGCTTGGCGGATTTTAGCAATAATTCGCTTTTTTTCATCTGGCTCATATTTAGCACTGGCAGAATTCCAAACAGTCCCCGGCCAATCCGGATCGCTGTTTTTGCGACAAACCACATGAACATGCAACTGCGGTGTCATATTACCTATCATCGCCACATTGTCTTGATCACACGGGAATAAAGACATCATAACTTTTTCCGCTAAAGCAATTTCTCGCATCAACTGAAAACGCTCATCCATGGTTAAATTAGTCATGTTTTTAGTATTTTCTTTCATAGGCACCAAAAATATCCATGGATAATATTTGTTATCTTCAAACAATACGCGGCAAAGCTTTAGATCCAAAACAAAATCTTTAACCGCCAGTCCAGACACCAACTCAAATGCCATTATTCACCTCCGACGCTGTTAATTTGTATAATTTGTTGTACATCAATATTCTCATTTTCGCAAAGGTTTTTAACAGAGTTTCCCTTGCCTAATTCTAATGCCGTCACACCGGTTTTCACACATAGAATCGGGACAATTCCAGCGTTTACAGCACCCTTAACATCTGTGCGAACTGTATCTCCAATCATACAGATTTTATTTTTATTCACCATTTTTCCGCTGTTTTTGAGTTTGGCAAACACATAATCATATATATTTTGGTGCGGTTTGCCATATTCCAAAAGTTCATTGCCTTGTTGACGAAGAATTTCAGCTATTGTGCCGTTACGAATAACAAATCGGGCATCGGCATTTTTCAATAAAGGGTGGCCTTCTTGCGCCAAATAATCTGGATTTGCGTTTAGTACCGGCAATTTTAGCGCCACAGCTTTTTCAATTATTGGTCTAAATGGCTCAATTATTGTTGTGTCCCAAATAAAAACTTCATTTTTATCATCAGCTTTCACGGGTAAAAAACAATCATTATATTTTGGAAAACGCATCACATCTTCTTTTGAAAGAAAAGGAACACCGCAAAAAATAAAATCAGCCTCCTCTATATGCGCCACTTGCTGATACACTGTTTCGGCAAACATTTTTTCATGAGTCGCGCCAATTGTATAAAAATGGCGTGGAGACACACAAGTTTCAAAACTTAATTTTTGCCTTAATAAGTCCTCGCGCAAAACTTCCCCGGAACTGACCATAAAATTATAATCAACATCTTCAACCATACCTTTGCGCAGATAAGAGGACACCATGTCTTCATGAAGTAATGTCGCGTTAGAAACCACCACAACGGTTTTTCCCATATCCACCAACAAACGCATTGTTTCTTTACTGTTTTTATAAAAACCATCACCGCGCCAAAAAACGCCATACGCGTCAAATAAAAAAACATCAAAATCATTGATGATATCCATCAAGCTGTTATGTATTTTCATTATTTATCTCCGCATTTTTTAAAATAGCCACTTTAGCCTTGTATGGTATTTTAATATTTTGATATTGAGGATGTTTTTGCATAAAATCTTTCCATATTTTACGTATTTTTTCTTCGTTTGAAACATGTTCAGGCACAACCCAAATCCACTCTCCGGTTAAAATAAATTCTTTTCCGCCAAGTGTCGCACCGTTAAAAGGCAAAATGTTCAGCGCATCAATCAATTTCAACACACTCTCAGCTCTTGGAATATAATCTCGTCGGCATAAACGAGCCAAAACTCTAAACTTCATTTCTTTATGCCAACTTAGATACGCTGTGTATTTAAACCGGCAAACAGTTGCACAATCCCACAAAACATTATGAGCCAGCAACAAATCCAATTGTTGTTCAATAAAATCCTCGGCACTTTGCAAGTTTTGTACAGCGCCACAAATTTTTGCTACGTCAATTCCTGTTTTATCTGCTAATTCAGGCAAAAATTGCCGCAATCTTCCCCGTAATAGTGAAGTATCGGCGTTTGATTCATCTTCCACCCAAACAATACTTTTTTTCTGCAAATACAAACGAAAATCTTCGGGAAACACATGTAATAGCGGACGCAAAATAATCAAACCGTCTCGCACGCTATATTCACGGATTCCACATAAACCTTCCAAACCGCTACCACGCTGCAAACGCATCAAAAAAGTTTCAGCTTGATCTTTAGCATGATGGGCCGTCATCAACACCCGAACGCCATTTTCCTGACACCAATTTTTAATCAAAGAATATCTCGCTTGTCTTGCAGCCTCTTCCACTCCGGTTTGCGGTTTTTCTCCGCTCCACGTCAAAATATGGTGTTCAATTCCATATTTTTCCATAAGTTTGGCCACATATTCAGCTTCTGTGCGAGAAGTCGTCCGCAAACCATGATCCACAGTCAGCGCAACAATTTTTCGCCCGAACACGGCTAGTTCCTCTGCCGCCTGCAGCACCAAAGCCAAAGAATCGGCGCCACCAGAAACCCCGACAGCAATGATGTTATCTTTTATTTGATATTTTTCTAAAAGCTCTTCCACTATTTACATCCAAGCTTTGTCGCTTCACCTTTTACACGTTTTGCCAAATCGGCATTAGCTTTTGGAAATTCCGAACTAAAGCTCGAAAGCACGATGCACGCTTTTTGATTTTCTTTTTGATTTTTAAAAGTCAGTCCAAGCTTAAACAAGCTATCCGGCGCTTTATTACCATCATGATATTTTTCATACCCGTTTTTAAAAGCCACAATAGCTTTATTGTAGTTATTCTGTTTAAGATACACCTCTCCCAACCAATATTGAGCATTTCCTGCCAATTTATCTTTTGGAAATTGTTCCAAAATATGCTGAAAAGCTAATTCGGCTTCATCATAATAGCCGCTGTTATAAGCTTCCATACCTGAAGCATACATTTCTCCAACCGTAACAGGTAATTTTGTATTATCGGTAACAGCTGGCATCACGGTATCTGGAACAAGTTTTTGTGGTTGTCCCTCAGAACCGGAGGAAAAATCGGCTGATAATTTTTTATCAACCGCCACGCTTGAACCGGAAATCGGAGCCAAATCATCTCCTTGAATACTGTCACCGGTAACAGTTTTGGAAGCGCCGGTTGCAACAGGAGACTCATATGTTGTTGGAACAGATTGTGCCGGTGCGCTCAAACTGGCGGGAACAGGTCGCCCTTCCAAAATTTTAAAACGAATTTCCATGTCCCGATTAATTTTATCTAACTTGCTATCCAACTGTTTAACTTGATATTCCAGTGTGTCCATACGACCATTAACTTTACGAATAACTTCGTCATATTCACCGATTTTAATTTGCACATTTCCGGCCGCTTCCTGATCTTTTGACACGGATGTTGCCGAAGAATTTCCAGTTGACGTTCCCGCGCCGCGATAAATTTGACGTTGTAAAACCATCAAATCTTCTCGTAAATCTTCTATTTCTTTTTGCGTATCCGAATTTGCCATTGCCGGTGCAACTAGTAACAAACTTCCAGACAATAAAAAACAAGCCGCTAATTTCATAAGACATCTCCTAAAAAATCAAAACATAGCCT
>JBNMLT010000113.1:0-4463 GCA_050874965.1 Alphaproteobacteria bacterium | reverse complement strand
TTTTATATCTATAATACCTTCTAAGCACAATACACTTTTTTGAATTTCAACAATTTATTTACCAAATTTTAACCTAAATATTTTATTTAATTTTTAAGAGTTACTTTTATTTTAATCAACTATTAAATATAGGAGATAAAATGAGATACACAAGAAAAGCTTCTGGACTGTTAAAAAAACAATATCTTTCTGTTTTAAGAAAATGTGCCCTGATTAATATAGCTCTAATGACAGTTTCAACCTCTTCTCACGCTTATAGTTCTTTAGCAGAAGCCGTTAATGATTCGACCTCCACAAACATAACATATGAACTCACAAGAAATGAAAATTTATCTGGAAATTTAAATGATTTCAGAGGTGAATCTTTATCCATAATCGGAAATAACCATGCGGTTATTGGAAACGATACTTACACAGGTTTAATCATATCAAATATGTATGGATTTACACAAAATTTGTATATCACCAATACTAATTTCAAAAATTTTAACAATACAATGTACCAAGGAGGCGTTATTACTAATTACGTAGGCAACATAAAACGCCTAAGCGGCTCTTTTATAAACAATTCCGCTCAACAAGAAGGTGGAGCTATTTATAACTGGGCTGGCAATATAAATATTTATGCCAAAGATTTAACTACAGAATTTACTGGTAATAAAGCCAATAATGCGTCAAACGCCATAGCCAGTTCTGGAGGCACAATCAATTTAAACGCCGGTGAAAAGAATATTATTTTCAATGACGCTATTTTAGGAAAAAGAGATGCTTTTTATGGTGACGCCAACATTAATATTAACCAAAGCAATATAGACATCAGTTTTGCCCAAGACAATTCCGATATTGCACCAACCGATGGTATTGTGGAATTTAATAATGACGTTAGCGTGAACAATCTGAATTTATATAACGGCACCTTAAAATTTGGCCACAACGCTCAAGATGGTCTCAACTACCATGGTTCGCTCGCTTCTGGAACAAAATTTAACATTTACGGCGGATTGGTCGATTTAAGTGACAATAATATCAAAGACACAAATTTAAGCGATTTAATTCTTCATGATAACGCAGCTATTGGGCTTGATATTGATTTGCAACAAAAAACTCTAGATTCATTCACCGCCAACGTTACGGCAAGCAATCATTATTTAGAACTAAAAAAACTAAATATATTGAATGATGCCACTCAAAACATTACAGAAATTACTATCGATACCAAAAATGGTTTAATCAAACTAAACAATATTCTAGAACTAACTGTCGGCGAAAATGTGCATCATTCTTATCTATATACCGTTGACACAACCACAAACAAAATAAAATTCGGCAAAGATAACACTCTTGAATCAGCGGTTCACTTTGTCAATGCGCAAAAATCTTTTATCATGGGAAATGATGAGATTCTTACTGGAGATTTAGGGTCTTTAACCGGAACAGAATTGGTTATCGGTAGTAACGGAAAATCTATCAATGGAAATAGCTTTAAAGGCGTTTTCTTGTCTTCAACACAAGAAATGTCTGTAACAGACACATCTTTTTACGGATTTGAAAATGCGGCAATTATCAATAACGGTCAGCTAAATTTAAATGCGGAAAATCATGATATAACATTTGATTCCGCTATAACCGGCAATGGTACTATTTTTTTGAATGGGACTAAAAATATATTATTCAATGCTGATGTTACAGCAAACAAAGTTGCTTTGCAAGATGGTGTTTTAAAACTTAAAAACGGCGATGAGCTTAAGTTGGTTGAAACCTTTCAGGCTGATGGTGGCATTTTAGATATCGGCACACAGCACATAACCCTAAAACAAGCAGAATTTAACACTGGTTCCACTCTAAATATAACTGTAAACACCGATAAAAATGGTTCGTTATATGCTGATAAGCTCTTTTTGAATGGTGGAACATTAAATGTTACACTGGCTCAAGGATTGGTAAACATATCAAATAGCAAAAAAACAATTTCCGTTTTTTCTAGCACCAACCAATTTGTTGACAATCTATCGCCTGTTTATGATAATAACATGTATCATTTTGAAAAAAATTCAACAGCCGGAGATTACATTGTTAGCCTTATTCAACAGGCCAGTGATGTTAGCCGCGAAAACGGTGGAACAACAAACAATGAAAACACCGCCAAAACCTGGATAGACGGTAACAAATTTTCTGAAGGTTCTTCTCAAAAACAATTGGCAGACAATTTAGCGAATTTAGCCCAAAACGATGCGTCTCAACTGAATAAAGCACTAACGGCTCTGGCGCCAAATGACAGTCCTGTTTTGCAATCTATGGTCTTGTTGAAAAACAATCAAATTTTTGACACGATTGAAAATCAACTTCACCATTCTTTGAAAAACAACAAATACGGACTATCCTCTGGAGATAATAAATCAGATGATGGCTCTGTGTTTGCCCAAATTTTAGGAAACTATTCTAAAATAAATGATATGGGAAAAATTTATGGTTTCAACATCAAAAGTTCCGGAATAATAATGGGAGCTGAAAAGAAGTTGACAAACGCCATAAAAAGCGGCGCTGGCTACGCTTTTACAACAGATAAAATCAGTGCTTATGAAAGAAAAACAAACGTTGACACCCATACAGCTTTTATCTATGGAGAATATAGGCAAAACAATTGGTTTACGCACTTTGCAACCGCTTATAACTGGTCCGATTATCATGAAAAGAAATTTGTTATAAACAATCGTTATACAGCTAAATATAACGTTACAAATTTTGCGGCTAATGCTGTAACCGGATATGATTCTTATGTTTATGATTTTAAGGTAACTCCAGAAACGGGATTACGCTATAACCATGTTCATAGAAATAGTTACACCGACCAAATTGGTCAGCGAGTTTCATCAGATAATTTAAATTATTTAACGGCTTTAGGTGGCATAAAGCTGAGCAAAAACATCTGTAACTGCTTTGGGCTAGACACCTTTTACTGGCGTCCAGAAATTCATTTGGCAGCAACATACGACATTGTTTCTGATAAAGAAAATTCTCTTGTTGCCTTATCCAATGGTTCAAATTATTTGATAAAAGGAAAGGACTTAAAACGATTTGGAATAGAAGCAGGCTTAAATACTACTTTTCAATTGTCTGATAACCTTGAAAGCAATATCGGATATGAAGGGAAATATCGAAAAAACTTTGCCAGCCATACTGGATATGTTAATCTAAAATACACGTTTTAACCTGAGATACAGCCTTTTTTAAAAAAGGCTGTATCAAAAAATTTCTATTTATAAAATCTTAAAGCGCGCATAGCGTTCAAAATAGCTAAAACAGAAACACCTACATCAGCAAACACTGCCGCCCAAATAGAAGCATAGCCAACCGCGCCAAGCGCCAACACCGCAAATTTAACAGCTAAAATAAATACAACGTTTTCATGTACCAAGCACAATGTTTTTTGAGAGATTTCTATAGCTTTGGCGACTTTTGACAGTTCATCGGTCATAATAACAACATCGGCTGCTTCAATAGCCGCATCCGAACCAATTCCACCCATTGCCACTCCAATATCCGCACGCGCCAAAACTGGAGCGTCGTTAATACCATCCCCCACAAACAAAACTTTCCCTTTTGAACTTTTTACTTCCAACAGTTCTTCAAATTTTCTCACTTTATCCGTTGGAAGTAATTCAGCGTAATATTTATCCAAATTCAGCTGTTGGGCAACACTCCGAGCATTACTTTTTCTATCGCCTGTAAGCATCACAATTTGTGAAACGCCCAACTTTTTTAGTTTTTTAATAGCAACTGGCGCATCATCTTTAATTTTATC
This sequence comes from Alphaproteobacteria bacterium, assembly GCA_050874965.1. Taxonomy (GTDB): domain Bacteria; phylum Pseudomonadota; class Alphaproteobacteria; order RF32; family CAG-239; genus RUG410. The sequence continues at coordinate 661 of JBNMLT010000113.1, read as the reverse complement.
CTCAATGATAATACAGCCCAAATACTGTCTTTTCTTCAGCAAATAAACCACCGTTCCGGTTGAATCAATTTCCGGTACGACAATCTTTTTATCTTGCATTATTTGCGCATTTCCCAAAACAATTTCATCTTTATCAAAATTTCCACAAACGCCCTTTCCAAAATAATCCGTAACCTTAGTAACATTTTGTAAATTAAGCTTTTTATTATAAGCTTTTTTAATTGATAATGCTATTGGATGCGATGAATAGGCCTCCAAATGCGCGGCAATTTCCAACAACTTAGATTTGGAAATGTTTAGCTCTGGTTTAATTTCCGACACGGCAAATTCACCTTTGGTTAAAGTTCCTGTTTTATCAAAAACCACAGTTTCTGCTTGCGCCAAAGCCTCCAAATAATTACTGCCTTTTACTAAAATTCCGCATTTTGAAGCCGCGCCTATTCCACCAAAAAAGCTAAGTGGAATAGATATTACCAACGCGCAAGGACAAGAAATCACCAAAAAAGTAATGGCTCTATATCCCCAAACAGATAAACTTTCTCCAAACAACAGCGGGAAAAAAGCTAATAAAACCGCCACAATAACAACAAACGGCGTGTACCAACGAGCAAATTTAGAAACAAAGTTTTCCACATTGGCTTTTTTAGAAGAAGAGTTTTCC
>JBNMLT010000112.1:0-4475 GCA_050874965.1 Alphaproteobacteria bacterium | reverse complement strand
TTATAATTGTAATATATTAAATATGTCAAGTATTATTTTTGACTTAACTTTCTTTAAACTTTTCCAATTTACCATTTTTACAAAAATGCAGAAAGTAAAAGAAGAATATGTTCAAGATAAAACCAACAATAGCGCCGACAAGGTAACCTACTTAATCATGGTTCAATAGTGTTTTTTTAGGCCACGAGAATTTCGTCACATCCAATCCCTCGTGCCGGAGTAAAATAACTTTTTTATCGATTCCGCCAACGTATCCCGTCAAATTTCCATGCGCCCCAACAACCCGATGACATGGAACAATAATGCAAATCGGATTATGCCCAATTGCGCCACCGACAGCTTGCGCTGACATTCTTGTTTTTTCTGATGTTTGAGAAATTCGTTTAGCAATCGCACCATATGTTGTACATTGACCATAAGGAATTGTTTGCAAAATAGACCACACTTTTTGTTGAAACGCACTTCCGCACATTTTTAATTGCAATTTGGCAATATCCGGATTATTTCCCTTCCAATAATCATCCAACCATTCTTTTACTTGTAAAAATATCGGCAAATTTTTATATTGTTCCCAGTTTTTTTCAATATGGCTACAACGTTGCCCTTCCATTTGCACCCCTGTCAAATTTTTGCCATCACTCAATAATAGCAAACGCCCAACCGGTGAATCTTTATAAATATCATAAAACATATTATTTTCTCCGTTTAAAACATAATAGTTGCTAAAATAATTTGTCAAGATTATAAAATACGCATGAGAAACCAGATTTTAATATACAAAGATTATGGCTGCGCCGACACAAACACCTTGGAGCAAGAACTCTACGCCTATTTCAACTCTAAAGGATGTAAAATTAACTTGGTTAACGCTTCAAATATTATCAAAGACAACGCTCTAAGCCAAAATGTCTTGGCATTTTTTATGCCGGGAGGCGCAAGCACACCCTATCGTCATAAATTAGAAATTCTCGGAAATGAAAAAATTAGGCAATATATTCAAAACAGCGGTATCTATTATGGTATATGCGCCGGAGCTTATTATGCTTGCCGACAAACAGAGTTTGAAAAAGATATTTCGGCCTCGCGCATTGTTGAAGAATATAAATTAGATTTGATTGACGCCAAAGCCATCGGCACTTTATATAAAGAATTAGGCATTGAACCTTTTTCCAAAAATCCAGCTTCATCCGCAGCGGTTGAATTATTGGACTGTGATGGCAACATCATTACCGCGCACTATCATGGCGGCCCCTATTTTGAACTGAATAAGACCGAAAATATCCAAATCTTGGCTCGTTATAATCTACAAGAATTCAAACCGGCTGTCATTTCATGTTCATATGGGTGCGGAAAAGTGATTCTTTCCGGTGTTCACTATGAAGACCGCGGAGATGTGTTGGCCAAGGTGATAGGCAACACCTTTCCAACCGTGCAAAAATTACAAAAGGATGAAGTCTCGCGCCAATTATTTTTTAACAAACTCATGTCCTTCACCGGCCGATGAATCTCTTCTAAAATCCCTTGACATACCTCATAAATTATCTATCATCATAAATAATCTCAATTTTTTCCTAAAGGGTATTAAATGTACAAAAATAAAAAAATTTTAGCCATTATACCAGCGCGCCAAGGTTCAAAAGCCATCATAAATAAAAATTTATACCCTTTGAATGGAAAACCACTCATTGAATATACCATAGACATTGCAAAATCTTGTAAATATCTTGATAAAATTGTTTGCTCAACCAATGGAAAAGAAATTGCCGACTTTTGCAAAAGCAAAGGAATCCATGTCATTAGGCGCCCTGAAGAGATGTCAAACGATACTGCTCCAACCATAGAGGCCGTGAACCACTGTGTTGAAACATTAAAAATCAATGGAGAGACTTATGACTATTTATTGTTGCTCCAACCAACATCGCCCGACCGCAAAATTGCGTATGTCAATGGCATTATAGAAGAAACAATTGACCATAATTACGTTGGCATGTTAAGTGTCCACAAAATAGAAATATCGCCTTTATTGATGCGCTATAAAAAAGACAACAAACTGGAAAACATTTCATCCGCTTCATCCACTTGTCGCCGCCAAGATATGAAACAGGCTTATTATGTTAATGGTATGCTTTACACCTATGAAGTAAGAAAACTAACGGCATCAACCTCCTTAAATGATATTCCCTATGGTTTTGAAACACCGTTAGAAGACAGTTTGGACATCAACACTCTGTCAGACATAAAGATCTGGAACACAAAGCACAACTAACCCAAACAATGCGTCATGAAAAACAATATTCTCCGAAAATCAATGAAATTTGTTTTGCTTGGCGGCATTGCCCAACATGCGGCAGATACTTTGACAACTGGTACAATCTTAACCGCATATGCGCTTTGTTTAGGCGCCAATAATTTATTTGTCGGCATTTTGAGTGCCATTCCTTTTCTGATGAATATTATGCATATATATGCAGCTTATTTAATTGAAAAAGGTTTCTCTGTTAAAAAATTATCCGTCTATACATCGTTTGCTTCAAAACCATTTTATTTATTAATCGCCTTGCTTGCCTTTTTTCAAAATTCCACATGGGCAATATATGCTTTGGTTTTGTTTTTAACTTTATCTTATGCCGTTGGCAACATATCCGGCGGACTTTGGCGGCCATGGATGAAAGCCTTAATTCCCGAACAACTCACTGGACGATTTTTTGCTGATAGATTCAAATGGATGATGATTGCCAAAATCGTTTGCTTTATTTTTGCAGCCGTACTTTTGAAAATATTTACCCGATATTTTCCAGAAAATCAAATTTTTGCCTATTCTATTTTGCTTACGTTAACCTTTTGTTTTGGGAGCTATAATGCTTACACGTTAACCAAAGTTCAAAACATCCCTCTAAATATCAAAGAAAAGCAAAAATCCTTTATTCAAAAGATATTTTACACCTTTAAAAATAAAAATTTTGTTTCTCTTATGACAACACTCGGGCTCCTAAAATTTACCCTTAATTTTGCGACACCGTTTTTTACAGTATTTCTATTAAAACAACTCAACATTTCTATGTTTTGGATATTATTGTTAAACCTTCTTTCACAAATCATCTTTGTTTTAGTTATAAAAAAATTAGGAAAATTCACAGACAAAAACGCACACAATCAAAACACATTATTTTGGTCTGTTTTTCTTTTCAGCCTTAGCTTTTTAGGCTTCGCAATGTTAAGTAATTTCCTCTCTCTCTCTCTCTGCAAAATCTTGATTTCTCTAATAATCATTTATATTGTCATGGGGTTGGGAAATGCTGGAATAACATTGGAAACAAATAACATTCCGCTACTCTATGTTCCCCAAAAATTCGGATATATTTACTTAACTGTCAATAGTGCTGTTATTGATATTTTATCTGCTCTAGGAGCCTTAACTGGAAGCTTTGCTCTTTATCTTTGTGAAATAGCGGAACATACTTTTATGCTATCCGGCTGGTTTATATTCTTTTCTATTTCTTTTTTACTTTGTTTATTAACCATGCTTCTAATTAAGAACCTAAAAAAAGCATAAGAGACTTTGCTATCTATATATGCCGTTTTTTAAACACTTTTTTTCAATAAGACCCTTATCCCAATAAATTTTCAAACAATCCTGCTCGATTTCTTCCAGTTGCATGCATTGATATAAATCATTTTGCAAGCAATACCCATTTTCCCAATATTCAGGAACAATACCACCTTTTTCTAATTTCATCTTTACGTTTTTTACATCCGGAATATGCGGATAAATCATATCCTTTTTAGCAATAATTCCGTATTTTTCCAATGCCTCATCATACAAAGGGTGTGAAATATATTTCAAAATCTGACTGGAATTTAACCAAAAAACAAAAGATGAGCCTGTGCCGATAATTTTCGCTGGAATTATTCCCGCCAACAACAAGGTTTCAAATGGCACAAAAGCTGGAATCTCTATCATATCAGGATGTTCTTTAATAATGTCTGGTGCTAAATCATAAATTTCCAATGCAGGATGTAATTTAAATCCCCAAACAACATTTTCTGGAATATTCCCATAACCGCCGGACCGCGCTTTTGATAATATTTTTAATAATCCTGTAGGCGTTTGCTTCCACGAGCTTTTTACATCCAAATGAACATGTCCTGTCGTAAATAGATATAATTTTTTATTTTTAAGAAATTTAAATTTCTCATAATCAAAACCAATCATGTCAAAAAATGTTTTTTTCTGTTTTTCAGTTAATTTAGCTCCAACTTCTCTTACGTCAAAGTTAACAACTTTAACATTTGGGCACATATTTGGCCCCGCCAACATGTTTTTCTCTTCTGCGGTTAATTTGTCATACCCCGCCACATAAAAAGTTATAGGAGCGAGGCAATCGGAAGATTTGATTTTTTGCGGTAAAATCACCAAATTTTCTAATATATTAAAAAATCCATCCTCCCATAAATATATATGTGCAATATTATGC
>JBNMLT010000111.1:0-4490 GCA_050874965.1 Alphaproteobacteria bacterium | reverse complement strand
TTTCTGTTAGAAAATACTGACTGGGATGTTTATGGGGTTTGTCGTTGGCGCAGTCCTTTGGATAATGTTTCTCATTTATTAGAAAGAGCCAACAAAAAAGATAGATTGTTTTTCGAGTATGCTGATTTGAATGACCAAACGTCGCTGATTACCGTAATACAAAATATTAAACCAGATTATGTTTTTCATCTAGCTGCACAGAGTTATCCTCAAACCAGTTTTACGGCGCCTATAGATACTCTTAATACAAATATTTTGGGGACTTGTCGGTTGTTGGAAGGTATTCATTTGGTGATGGAAAATGATAAAACCTATCATCCGATTATTCATGTTTGCGCGTCTTCTGAAGTGTTCGGCAAAATTCCGGCAGAAAAGAAGCCGGAAACAGGCATACACGAAGAATGTCCTTTTCATCCGGCCTCGCCGTATGCCATTTCCAAAGTCGGCACCGACTTGTTAGGTCGTTATTATGCCGAAGCTTATAATATGACGGTGATGACAACTCGTATGTTTACGCACACCGGCCCTCGTCGCGGCGATGTTTTCCACGAATCTACTTTTGCCAAACAAATTGCTATGATTGAAGCCGGTTTGCTTCCGCCGGTAGTAAAAGTCGGCAACTTACAGTCACTTCGCACCTATGCTGATGTTCGCGACGCGGTCAGAGCCTATTATATGTTGGTTACAATAAATCCGATTGCCGGCGAATATTATAACATTGGCGGCTCCTACACTTGTGAAGTCGGAGATACCTTAAACACTTTAATTTCTCTTTCGACAATGAAAGACAAAATCAAAATTGAAACAGACCCGGAACGTCTGCGCCCGATTGATGCCGACTTACAAATACCGGACTGCCGCAAATTTAAGGCACATACCGGTTGGGAACCGGAAATTCCATATCAAAAAACTATGGAAGACTTGCTGAATTATTGGCGTGACCGCGTCAATCACGGTGAAAAATTCTTGCAACGCTAACAAGGAGTTCATAAATGAGTAACGAAATAAAACAAGCTTTGGAAACAATTTCAGATAATTTCAAAAAGCTTGAAAGCAAAGCGGAAACCATTAATGAAATTTCCGAAAAATGGATAAACGCACTTTCAACCGGAAACAAAGTGATTTTTTGCGGTAATGGCGGTTCCGCTGCCGATTCTCAGCATCTTGCCGCCGAATTGATGGGACGCTACAAATTTGACCGCAACCCTCTTCCGGCAATGAGTCTGACCACCGATACTTCGGCTTTGACCGCCATTGGCAACGACTATGGTTATGAATGTGTTTTTTCACGTCCGCTTAAAGGAATTGGCAAAAAAGGAGATGTTTTAGTCGGCATATCCACTTCGGGAAATTCAAAAAACATTATTGCCGCATTTGAAACCGCTAAAGAACTCGGCATCACCACTGTTGCGTTTACTGGCAACGGCGGCGGAAAAATGAAAGAAATTGCCGATGTCACACTCAACGTGCCGTCAGACATCACTAACAACATTCAAGAAATGCACATTGCCTGCGGGCACCTGATTTGCGGAATTGTCGAAAACCACTTTTTTGGGAAAAAGTAAATGATTATTACCAGAACTCCATACAGAATATCTTTTTTTGGCGGCGGAACGGATTATTACACTTGGTATGAAGAACACGGCGGAGATGTCTTGTCCACAAGCATAAACCACTACAACTATATCAGTTGCCGCTATTTGCCGCCGTTTCACGCGGAATACCGCAACCGAATTGCTTGGAAATATTTGGAATATCCGGATAAAATTGAAGATATTCAGCATAACGCCATCAGAGAAGCCCTAAAACATTTCAATGTAACGCAAGGTGTAGAAATCAGTAATCAGTGCGATTTGCCGGCTCGTTCCGGACTGGGCTCCAGTTCCAGTTTTTGCGCGGGATTGATACAATCTATTTTCGCGCTCAAAGGCGAGATGATTACCAAATATGGTCTGGCCAGAGAAACAATTCGTCTGGAACGAGAGATTCTTAAAGAAAATGGCGGTATTCAAGACCAAATAGCCGCGGTTTATGGCGGGTTAAATCATATTCACATTAATCCCAACGGCTCGTTTTCGGTTAATCCGGTGGTAATGAATGAAAATAGAAAAACAAACTTTAACAATCACCTAATGCTGTTTTTTACGGGAATTTCCCGCACTTCGTCGGACATTGCCGAAAAACAGGTGAAGACTGTCAAAGATAAAACCGCGCAACTGAGACGTATGCAAGAAATGGTCAGCGAGGCTTGTCACGTTCTTACTTCTGAAAATGAGGATTTGGACAATTTCGGGCGGATGTTGCACGAAACTTGGATGCTTAAACGTTCGCTGACTGATAAAATCAGCAATTCTCTGATTGATGAAATTTATCAGGTTGGTATGAAAAACGGAGCTTTGGGCGGAAAAATACTCGGAGCCGGCGGCGGTGGATTTATTTTATTCTATGCCGCGCCCGAAAAACAAGCGGCCATAAAAAAAGCTTTGCACAACCTTATTTATGTGCCGTTCAAATTTGACGATCAGGGCTGTCAAATCATTTATTACGCCCCGAAAGAATATGCTCCTTCGACTTATGAAAAGCGCGATTTTATTCATTTACAAAATCAAGAACAGGGGATTAATTTAAAGCTATGAATATCATAATTTTAGCCGGAGGATTCGGCACGCGCTTACAATCGGTGGTTAAAGATGTTCCCAAGCCGATGGCTGATATAAACGGCACGCCGTTTTTGGAATTGTTAATGCGCGAGATTTTGTTTTGCGATCCGGAGCGGATAATCTTATGCGTGTCTTATATGAAAGATGTCATCAAGCAACATTTTGGCGACAGTTTTTTAGGCGTTCCGGTTCTCTACTCCGAAGAAAACGAGCCGCTTGGCACGGGCGGAGCCATAAAACAAGCGTTTGATTTGTTTGGACTTGATGAAGCAGTTGTATTAAACGGCGACACCTATGTTCAGGTTAATTATTCAGATTTTATTCGCAAAAGTGAAAATGAAAAGTTAGCGGTTGTGCTGAAACAAGTTGAAAACGCCAATCGTTATGGGCGCGTGCAGGTTGAAAACGGTCGAATTATTTCTATGCGCGAAAAAAGTCCCGAGCCGACGGCGGGCTTGATAAACGCTGGGATTTATAAAATCAGACGAGATTTGTTTTCTGCCGATTTACCGGACAAATTTTCTTTTGAAAAGGACTTGTTAGAACCGCAAATAGCCGAATTAAAACCGCTGTATATGCAGTCTGATGAATATTTTATCGACATAGGCGTTCCGGAAAGTTACGCGCAGGCGTGCCGCGAACTGAAAAGCGTGATTTTCGGCAATCCGACGCACAAAGCTCTGTTTCTTGATCGTGACGGCGTGATTAACGAGGACAAGCACCATTTGCACAAAATTGAGGATTGCGAGTTTATGGACGGCATTTTCGATTTGTGCCGTGATTACAAAAGTAAAGGCTTTGAAATTGTTGTGGTAACCAATCAGGCGGGAATTGCCAAGGGTTTGTATTCTGAGGCCGATTATTTCAAACTGCGCGATTATATTCATAAAGAATTTGAACGACAGGATTGCCCGATTGCGGCGGAGTATTTTTGCCCGTACCATTCTGAGGGAGTGGATAAATATCGGCGCGGTTCGTTTTATCGCAAGCCAAACGCCGGAATGATTTTACGCGCGGCAAAAGACTTAAACCTTGATTTGGCGAAATCGGTGCTTATCGGTGATGCGGAAACAGACATCATGGCGGCGAAAACGGCGGGCGTCGGAAAAACAATCCGCCTGATTAACGAAAACAATATGCGCGGCGGCAAAGAAACCACCGCAGACGAAGTGATGAGAGTGAGAAGAAAAATATGAAAAATGTTAAAATACTAGTTTCAGGAATGATTGATTTGCAAACTATCGGAAGACAGGTTGTTGGTTTTGTCGGAGCTTTGTTACACGATAGCAGAAATGAGGTTTATCTAGATGAATTGTGGTTTCATAAAGATACAATAGAAACTTTGGAAAATATTTGGGGAAAAGAGTTAATAAAAAATGTTAAAAGAAGCAAAGATCTACCTTCTGATTATGAATATGATTTTTTAGTTTATCCTTGGATATTTGGCTATTCATTTAGTGATAAATTTGCCAAGACATTGCAACATAAAGCGAAAATAAAAATATGTTATCCTGTTTATGATGGCTCTGTCCCGCCTTTGGAATGGATAGAAGTTATTAATAAAAATTTTGATATATGCGTTTGTCCATCGGATTATTGCGCGCATAATCTTAAAAGATATGGCGTTACACGAGATTGTTTTGGTCTGGAACTTGTTGTTTTGATAGATGGTTTTTCAAAAATTCACAAGAAAAAGCATAACAAAATAAGATTTGGCTGCTTATCAGCATCTGAAAACAGGAAAAATTTACCCTTACTGATTGAAAGTTTTCAAAAGGCTTTTGGTGATAAAGATGATGTTGAATTAGTTTTAAAAACAACAGATCGCCG
>JBNMLT010000110.1:0-4508 GCA_050874965.1 Alphaproteobacteria bacterium | reverse complement strand
CTATTGAAACTTTGCAAAACAACTTCTGTGGTATAGCGTTCTACGCCGTTGTTATCAGTCCATTTACGGGTTTGCAATTGACCTTCCAAATAAACTTTAGATCCCTTACGCAAATATCTTTCAGCCGTGTCAGCCAACTGCGGATTAAAAATCACCACACGATGCCATTCGGTTCTGTCTTTGCGTTCGCCTGTATTTCGATCTTTCCAACTATCTGAAGTAGCCACATTCAAATTCACAACCTTAGTGCCCGATTGAGTGTTATTAACCACTGGATCCGACCCTAAATTACCAACCAGAATAACCTTGTTTATTCCAACCATTATTTTATCCTTACAAAAAAATTAAACTTGCTACAAGAATAACGGCTCTTTGCAAAATCGCAATCACAAAAAGCCGTTGCGCACATTATTTTAGGCAGCATTTTCCACCGGACAAAGTTCTGCCAAAACTTCTTTTTTCAGCGTCACATTATCAGCCTTACCCGTTGCAAATACAGGCAATTTTTCGTGATATAAAATCACTCTTGGCAAATAAAGTTCTGACATTCCGTTATTTTTTACATATTCATGCAACATTGCCGAGGTAACTTTTTCATTATTTGTTACTAAAACAATTTGCTCGCCTTTACTTTCGTGTGGAATGGAAACAACGCCATAACTATATTCCGATCCCATTTCTTTGGTTGCATCCATAACCATATCTTGCACGGCATTTAGAGAAACCATTTCCCCACCGATTTTGGCAAAACGCTTAATACGGTCTTTAATAGTAAAAAAGCCAATTTCATCCATTTCAACCACATCTCCGGTATGATACCAGCCATCTTCTGGCGGCACTAAAACCCCTGGGTTGGACGGCATATAATAACCTTGCATCACATTTGGTCCTTTAACGCAAAGCTCACCACCGTTTTCAATACCGTCAACCGGCAAAATTTTGAACTGCATCCCCGGCATAATTTTGCCAATAGAACCAAATTTATTAAAAATTCCGTTGTTAGCTGTCATAACCGGTGAACATTCGGTTGCGCCATAAGCTTCCATCATCCGCACACCGGAATGTTCCATCCACATGCTACGAGTATCTGATTTAGCCGCTTCACCGCCAGAATACATCAAACGGATATTATGAAAATCATATGGGTGAGCAATTTTAGCGTAACCACGCAAAAACGTGTCTGTTCCCAACATCAGTGTCGCACCCAATTCATAAACCAGCTCGGCAACCACACGATAATGCAACGGTGATGGATATAAAAACAACTTAGAGCCTTCAAATAAAGGAAAGAGCGTTCCCACCGTCAAACCAAAACTATGAAACATCGGCAAAGCGTTAAACAATAAATCTTTAAAGTTAATTGTTTGAATCGCTGTCATTTGTTTTATATTGGCAATAATATTGGCGTGGCTTAAAACAACTCCTTTCGGTGCGCCTTCGGAACCGGAAGTGAACAAAATCACGGCTTTTTGATTGCCACCTGTTTTGTGCGGAATATGCTTTATTTTGTAACTTATATAAGCGCCAATTTTAGTCCACAATGACATTTTTTTAGCGATATCTTCCAAATAAACAATGTTGCATCCGGCGTTTTTCATATCTTCAACCACATTTTCCATTTTGGCTTTGATAATAAACGAACGAGAGGTTAAAACAGTTTTAACCAAAGCCGTTTTGCACATTGAAATCATATTTTTTGAGCCAACAGAAAAATTAATCATTACCGGTGTACGATTGTATGCGGAAAGCCCGAAAAACGTGCAAACAGTGGCAATGGCATTAGGTAACAGCACTCCGACATTCTCATCGACTTTGGTAAATTTTTTAAAACTTCTGCCCAACGCAAATGCGGCTATAATGATATCTTTATAAGACTTTTGTTTGCGGTTTATATCTTCTATAATGCGCGGACGCTTTGAAAAAAATCCTGTGCGAGAATAAACCTTGGCAGTTTTCATCAGCTGCGCAAATAAAGAAATATCTTTATCATAGTTAATATTAAAGCACATTTCACGCAAAATCATATAAACTTCGTTACTGATGTGGTCGCGTTGGCGGCGTAATTCATCTTTCAGCTTAAAACTACGCGGTTCGCCAACATATATGCGCATTTTTGGCAAGGGACGATGCGGTAATTTACCTTTTGTTTTGGAAAAATAGCCATACTGCGGGCCATCTATCCAAACCGGAATGATCGGAGATTTAGACTTATCCGCAACCAGTCCCGGAGCCTCGTAAATTTTCATCAGGCCACCATTTTCAGTAATACGGCCTTCGGCGAAAATAACAACCAAACGCTCCTCATCCACTTTGGCTATCAGTTTTTTAATATCCGATGGTTCAATTGGATTAAACTTTATAACATCGGCTCTCCCCATCAAAAAACTAATCCAATGACGGCGATATAAATGTCCGTTTAAGGCAAAAACCGGATTACCCGGAAGAAATGCAAACAACAAAATCGGGTCTAAATAAGAAACATGGTTAACCACATAAACACCTTTTTTTGGTAAGTTGTTGACATCAAATTCAAAAATACATTTTGCCTTCATTAAACGCAAAATCGTTCTCAGGCAAAATCTGACAAACTCTTTCACAAGTCCAACCTTTCTGTTGTTAAATTGATAACTTATCCATATAATATTATTAACCTTTTGTAAAGAAAAAATAGACAAGTCATCAACAACCGGATTATTTACCGCAACATTTTGATTTTATTATTTTTTTTAAATTTTATCCCCAGTTTTGCGTCAAAAACTTGCCAAAATTGATATATTACTATATTGTGCGCCCTACGTAACGCAAATTTATTGGGTTACCATGTTTTAATAATAAAAAGGTTTAAAATGAAAAAGGTTCTTACATTAACCGCCTTGAGCACGCTTTTACTTTCTACAAGCGCAATGGCTGCTGGTTTCCATTTAAGAGAACAGTCTGCCGCCGCTCAGGGTAATGCTTACGCAGGTGCCACAGCAGGTGCCGAAAACGGTTCTTACGCATATTATAACGTTGCAGGGTTAACCCGCCAAAAAGGTTTACAAGTAAACTTGGGCGGAACATATATTGCTCCGCGCGCCACCGCTAAAAACGTTAGAGGTCAAAACGGCGAACGTGGCGCCAACGTAGAAAACGTGGTGCATGCCGCTGTTTCACCAAACGGCACAGTTTCTTATCAACTTAACGACAAAGCTGTTGCCGCAATTGCCGCAAACTCTCCGTTTGGAATGATTACCAAATATGATCCGGAATGGGTTGGTTCCGACCACGGTATCACATCTGATTTGAAATCTGGTTCAATTACTCCAATGTTTGCTTATAAAGCAACAGACAAACTATCTGTGGGTGCGGGCTTGCAAATGCAATATGTTTGGGCACACTTAACCAGCAGCAATACTTTGGCTCCGGGGCTTAAAGTTAGCAATGTCACAACAAACGGCAACGATTTTGACATGGGGTACCAATTAGGCGCTTTATATGAATTTACCGATTCAACTCGTGTAGGCATGGGATACCGTAGCAAAATAGACCACAAATTAAAGGGTAAAATGAAATCAAGTGGCAGTCCTGTCCCAACTTTTAATGCCCTCACGAATCAAAAAATCAGCGCAAAATTAACAACACCGGCAATGCTTTCTATGGGTGTTTATCATGATGTGAATGACAAATTGGCGGTGATGGCTGAATATCAGCGTGTGTTCTGGAGTTCTTTCCAAAATCTTACATTTAAGAGCCAAAATGGTGGTTACACTATTTCTAATGTAAAAGAAAACTGGCGCGATACAAATTTTTACTCTATTGGCACAAGTTATATGTTGGATAATCAATGGAAATTGCGTTTAGGCTTGGCTTATGATCAAAGTGCCGTTCGTTATGCCCACCGCACGCCACGTATTCCGGATTCTGACCGTATTTGGTATTCTGCCGGCTTGGGATATCAATATAGTGAAAACTTAAGCTTTGATATGGGTTACACTTATATTAAAGCGCATAAAGCCAAAATGAATACAGCTATAACCCAAAATTCCGGTTATGATGCTTCTGCCGATTATTCAAACTCGGTAAAAGTATTTGCATTTTCTCTGAATTATGCATTCTAAAAAATAAAAATTAATACTAGGGCTCCGATATTTATCGGAGCTATTTTTTATAAATTAACAACATTTTAAAACATTTAGGATAAAAGCTACTTTTGTAATCATTTAACATTAAAAGAGGAAAGAAAGATGAAAAATAAGCTTAGCAAAGGTCTCTCTCTCTCTCTGTAAATCCTAGACATTCGATTTCAGAGCGTTTTAAAGCTTCTACACATGGTTTTCGCCATTTTTTGAAAAAATTTGAGTCAGCTTTTCGAAGCTGTCATTATCGGGCTTGTCCCGATAATCTAGATACTCGGGACAGACTGTTCGTCACGCCCGAGTATGACGGGAAAATGGGGGCTGTCATTTTTACGCGCGAGTATGACGGGAATAAAGGTTTAAGCACAGGCATTCTCAAACACACTCTAAACG
>JBNMLT010000109.1:0-4549 GCA_050874965.1 Alphaproteobacteria bacterium | reverse complement strand
CAATTGATCTTCATAACCTGGAATAAAAGAATTTGAACCCAATTCCAAAGGATAAGAGTTACCCTTGCCACCTTGGAATTCAACCCCGTCAATAGACCCCACAAAGTCAATAACGGCGATATCACCTTTTTGAGTGGCTCTATCTTCTTCAACTTTTGCAGAATCACGACGAGAATCAACCATATATTTCACAGCTTTTTCAATTTCCTCAGCCGGAACTTTAGCAACATATTTATTCAAAGTAATTTTAGAAAAATCACCAACTTTTATTTCCGGTAAAAGTTCTACTTCTACAGTAAATTCAATATCTTTACCGTCTTCAAATTTTTCAATTTTAATATCGGGTGTAACAGCCGGACGTAATTTGTTATTTGCAATTACTTCATTAACAGCATCACGGATCATATCGTCAAGAACTTCACCCAAAACACTTGGACGATATTGTTTGTCAATCATTGATTTTGGTGCGTGGCCAGCTCTAAATCCAGGCAATTTAACTTTTTTAGCAACCTGTTCCAATTTTTTATCAACAGCGTTGGCAAAATCAGCGGCAGCCAAAGTCACATTGTACTTTTTATTCAAACCTTTTGCTTTTTCTTCTTTTACGTTCATTGTGATTTTCTCTAAAAATAAATTGTTATTCAACTTGCATCACTCAAAAAAAGTGATGGTGCGGGTAAAGAGACTCGAACTCTTAAGCCTCGCGGCACCAGATCCTAAGTCTGGCGTGTCTACCAATTTCACCATACCCGCATAGGGATCTATTTCCCAATTACGGCGAATTAGAACATAAAATATTTTATAAATCAAGCAAAATTTCATAAAAATGTTGCAAATTGCATATTTTTGTTTATAACTTGCTCATATTAAAGAAAGATGAGGTTAAAATGCCAGAACAAATTGTCAACAAACGCAAAACTTTTGCCATCATTTCCCATCCGGACGCCGGTAAAACCACTCTGACCGAAAAATTACTGCTTTTTGGCGGAGCCATTCAGCAAGCCGGCGCAGTTAAAGCGCGTGGAGAAAATCGTCATGCTCATTCTGACTGGATGAAAGTTGAGCAAGAGCGCGGAATTTCGGTTGCTTCTTCTGTGATGAATTTTGATTATAACAATATCACATTTAATCTGTTAGATACACCGGGACACGAAGACTTTTCTGAAGACACATATCGTGTTTTGACAGCGGTTGATTCGGCGGTGATGGTTCTGGATTCGGCTAAAGGTATTGAAACTCAAACAAAAAAGTTGTTTGAAGTTTGCCGCCTGCGCAACATTCCGATTATCACTTTTATTAACAAGCTTGACCGAGAAGGTTTAGATCCGTTTGAATTATTAGACGATATCGAAAAAACACTGGCTTTGGACGTTACACCTGCCAGCTGGCCAATCGGTAGCGGCAAAGACTTTTTGGGTTGTTATGATTTGATTAATGACCAGCTTATTCTGATGAATAAAACTGGTAGCAAATCATTAATCAATGACACAATTGAAACATGCAAAGGTCTAAACGATCCAAAACTTGATGAACTTTTACCGACTCATGCCGTAAAAAAGTTGCGTGAAGATGTTGAAATGGTTCGCGAGCTGTGCCCGGCCTTTGATTTGGAGCTATATTTAGCCGGCGCGCTGACTCCGGTATTTTTTGGCAGTGCAGTCAATAATTTTGGCGTACGCGAAGTTTTAAACGGTTTGCATGAATTTGCGCCAACCCCTCGCCCACAACCAAGCGCGGAACGAATTGTCCAAGCTGAAGAAAAGAAAGTGACTGGTTTTGTATTTAAAATTCAAGCCAATATGGATCCTAAACACCGTGATCGCATTGCGTTTATGCGAATTTGTTCCGGCCACTTTAAACGCGGTATGAGTTTGTTGCAAGTGCGCACCGGAAAAGATATAAAAGTGCCAACTCCCGTAATGTTTTTGGCTCAAGAGCGAGAACTGGCGGAAGATGCTTACGCTGGTGACATCATTGGTATTCCGAACCACGGCCAATTGCGAATTGGCGACACTTTAACCGAAGGCGAAAAATTACATTACACAGGTATTCCAAGTTTTGCTCCAGAACTTTTAAAATCTGTTCGCGCCAAAGACCCGTTAAAATCAAAGCACCTTGCCAACGCTTTGCAACAAATAGCCGAAGAAGGCGGAGCGAGTATATTTAAGCCCATTGTCGGCTCAGAATATATTGTCGGCGTTGTCGGTGTTTTGCAATTTGAAGTTATTGCCGATCGCTTGCGTACCGAATTTAATATTGATGTTATTTTTGAACCGACTCAATATTACACTGCGCGTTGGGTAAGCTGTTCAGATAAAACAGAATTGGAAGAATTTTATAACACAAATCAAATGAATATTGCCGACGACTATGACGGACAAAAGGTTTTTTTAGCTCGAAACGCTTGGCATTTAGGCAAAATAAAAGAAGATTTTCCACATTTGGAATTACATAAAACCCGCGAGCAAACAATTTAAAATTTGTATAAACCGGCTGTTAAGAAGTATAAAGCAAACCTTGCGTTTTTATCAGGTTTGCTTTATATTTTTGAATAGGTATGTTGCAATTGAGTATTATATGAAGGAGATATCCTATGAAATTTGCCGCAACTTTAATTAAAATATTTAGCGGAATTTTATCAGCCATTATTTTCGGCGTTTTTTTGTATTACACTTATCAATATCAATTAACCCAAGAAACATCAAATTTGCTGATTGCCAATATAGCATTGGTTATTTTTCTGATTTCCTCGCTTGTCTTTGCGCTATTGTTTCTTACTTTTGATGCTTACCAAAATAAAGGCCTTGGAGAACTATTTGTGCATTCTTTGCAAAACGGTTCTTTAGGAAACGACTCAAAACAAAACAACATTCCAAACATTTTATCGCATATATCTTCGGCAGAAGATCGGACTAACCAACTACTTGAAAATCATTTTCAAATACTCAACAACGGCTTAAATTCTTTAAATAGCAATTCAACTGAAAACACAACCAGTTTGCAAACAACGTTAAATCAACTCACCACCATTTGCGGACAAATTTCAGAATATGTTGATAACATAAAAACCGAAAATGCTAAAGAAATTCAGCGTAACGCCGGTCATTCCGGAAATTTTGCCGTTTTAGTCAGCACTGTTTCACGCTTAAGTTCAGATATAAATGATCTAAACGGACGCTTGTTGGATGTTGTCAACCAAATCAGCCACAATGTTTCAACAAGCATTCAAAGTCACACGGATATTGACAATGAAATAAAAGATTTGCTTAAAAAAATTCTACTTGATCGGACTGATAAATCACAACCGGCAAATGAGCAACAACCGGTTACACAAGCTTATCCAGCGCAAAACACGCCTACGACAACCATAAAAAATCCTCTGTCGGAAGATAACAGCAATGAATCTCAGCCTCAATCCATCGCCGATTTTTATGAAGAGCGATATGCCCAAAAACAAAACGTTATAGAAGAAAAAAATGATGGTATTTCGGTTAAAGATACAGAAATTGATGATGTTCCCGAAGTGGCAGAAGAAGACGCGGATATCATTCAAGAAAATGAACAACGGATTGATGAATTATTGAGTTCACCTTTGCAAGAAAACACTTTTTCACCGGAAGCAGATGACAAAACAGAACATCAACAAGAAATTATCGTTGAAGACAATGTTGCTGATGATATTGCGCAAAAAGAAGAAAAACTACCTTGGGAAGAACCACTATCCACAGAAATTGAAGACGCGCAACAAAAATTTATATCTTCAGAAGATTCAACAAATAATGAAGTTTTGGATAATAATATTGTTGCAGCACCAGAAAATCAGCCAATTCTGGAAAACGATTACTTGACATCTTCTGAGGCTTTTTCTAAAACATCCAAAGATGAGCCTCATTTTGATGAAATTTCACAAAATTTAGCCCAAAAGACAGATACTTCGGTGCAAAATGAGCCTCATTTTGATACTTTTTCAATCGAAAAAGCAGATTCTCTTAATATTCCTACTGATTATTTAACGGAAAAAGATTCAGAAGCAGAACCAGTATTAGATATGCCGCAAGAGGAAAAAGAGAATGAAGAGAAAGAAAACGAAGTAAAATTAGACACTATTTTTAATGACAATTTAGCAAATGAATTGGCGGATTTAGATATTCTGAAAGATAGTTCTGAAATATCTGTCAATGATTTATTAGCTGCAGATGAAAAAGACACATTAAATTCTAATAAAGAATAAAAAATAAAGAAGAACAATTATGGAAAATATAAAATATAATCCAAATTCGGCAAAAGCTGAAGAGTTTATTTCGCACCAAGAAATTCTCGACACGTTGGCTTATGCCGATAAAAATAAAAACAGCTTGGAATTGGCGCATCAAATTCTTGACAAAGCTAAACAAGAAAAAGGATTAACACACCGCGAAGCTTCCGTCCTTTTGGCTTGTGAAGATAAAGAAATTGAAGCTGAAATATTTGCATTGGCCGAACAAATAAAAAACAGTTACTATGGTAATCGCATCGTTTTATTTGCCCCGCTCTATCTTTCAAACTATTG
>JBNMLT010000108.1:0-4622 GCA_050874965.1 Alphaproteobacteria bacterium | reverse complement strand
GACCGCATTTCTCCCGATTATCATGAACTTTCCAAAAAGGCCAAAGACATAGGTAGTCTTTTGGTTTTACTGGCTTTTATCAATGCCCTTATGCTTTGGGGAGCGTTTTTGTATCCGCTGTTTTTTTAAATGTACACTCCAGACGACTTAGCTATATATATTCATTGGCCTTTCTGCAAAAGTAAATGCCCTTATTGTGATTTTTACAAAGAATTAGCGCATGGAATTGATGGAGACAAAATCATAAACGAATATATTGAAGCTTTAAAATGTTACGTGGATTTATTACCCAAACGAAAAATCAAATCCATATTTTTTGGCGGTGGCACCCCTTCCCTGATTTCTCCGCAAAATATTGCCAAACTAATTGATTTTATCTGTAATAAATGGAATATATGCACAAACATTGAAATTTCCTTAGAGGCCAACCCCAACAGCAATCACCCCAACATGTTTAAGGATTTGCATTTAGCTGGAGTCAACCGCCTTTCCCTAGGCATTCAGGCGCTAAACGAGCAAGATTTACGCTTTTTGGGACGAACGCACAACTTGAAAGAAGCGCAACAAAGTTTGGAGGAAGTTGTGAAAATTTTTAACAATCATTCCGCTGATTTAATTTACGCTCGCCCCGCTCAAACCTTAAATAATTGGCAAAAAGAGCTGGAAGAAATTTGTAATTATGGGCTAAAACATTTATCTCTTTACCAACTAACCATTGAAGAAAACACTGTTTTTGCCCGTAAAAGCATTAAACCTCTGGATGATGATAAAGCCGCTGATTTATATTCTCTTACTCGTAATTTTCTGGATACGTTTGGTTATAAAATGTATGAGGTTTCAAACTTTGCGCAAACAGGTTTTCAAAGTCGTCACAATCTAACTTATTGGCAAGGCGGTGATTATATCGGCATCGGCAAATCCGCTCAAGGCCGCTTAACGTTAAACAATAATTTTTTTGCCACAGACTATCCTTTCCGCAACGAAAAACTATCCACTGAAGAACGCGCCGAAGAGCTTATTTTTACCGGATTACGTTTAACACAAGGAATCGATAAACACCTTTTTCACACAATTATTGGTCATGATTTAAGTGATTTTATTAATAACTCAGCTCAAAAACAGTTGAAAGAGTTAAATTTAATTACCGAAACAACAGACTTTTTATCTGCCACACCACAAGGTTTTTTGGTGTTAAACGCTTTGATAGAACAGTTATGCCTTTAGTCAATTATCCCATAATTTCCATTAACCAACACCGCTAAAAGCAATAAAAAAAACATCATGGCAAATCCAGTGCGCACTGATACCGTATCTGGAATTTTATAATGTTTGTTTAACGCAAAAATAAATAAAGGCGCAATTAAAAGCAACGCTGTGACATACCCTGGATTGGGAGCAGAACGCAAAGCCATTGTTTTGGCTGTAATCAAAGCCGCGCTAAAACTAACCAAATAGCCACTGATTTTCCACATTTTAGGAGCAAAAACCTCGTCAATTTTCTGTCTCCAATTTAAGTCTTTATGATGTTTTACATAACAGTGCAAATTATAACATCCACTCACAAAAGTGGCCACGGACAAATAATAAACAATGGATTGCCAAACAGAAGAACCGCCCAAGGCTATGTATTTTGTAATTATACTCATTCCGGCCAAAGCAAACACTGCCGGCATAATATAACGCGCAGTTTTTCGTGAAACTTGTGTCCTTATCATTTGCCAATAACAAAAAGTAAAACCAAACAACACCAAAAGCAACGTTATAAATACATTACCCTGTTTTAACAAAAACATAAACTCGGTTGGCGTTAAAATCCACCAAATAAACGTGGTAACTAAAACCGTGATAGCCATAAAACGTGAAGTTGGTCCCGCCCCATATTTAGCTGAAGCAAAAAATAAATGAGAATCATATATACCGATAAGCCACCCCTGAAAAATCAGTAGTCCCCAATAATACGCGCTGTTTGGCACTGGAAAAAACGGTAAAAACGGTAAAAACAGCACGGAAATACCAAACCCACGCCACATTCCTAAAACATAACCATCAATTTTATAGTGCTGATTAAATAAAGTATAAACAGCTGTAAAAAATCCATATATTAACCCATTGATAATCCATAACATAAAGTATTATGTAATCATCAATTACTAGTTTTCAAGCTAATTATTCTCCAGCTCTTCCGCTTTTATCTGTACTTCCAACCACTGATTTTCCATTTCTTCCAACTTTATCTTGTTTTCCGCCAGTTTTTTGGTTAATTCATCAAATTTTTGCGGATCATCCGTATAAAGATTAGCATTACCCAGAGCCACTTCAATTGCCTTATTTTCTTCACCAATTTTTTCTATTTCTTGAGGAAGATTGTTCAGCAGATATTGTTCTTTATAACTCAATTTTTGCGTTTTATTTTTTTCACGGATTTTGGGTTCTTCTTTGTTTTGAGTTTTTCGGTTTTCGCTTTTTATTGGCAAACCTTTCAATTTTTCCAACAATTCCGAATAAGAGCCAACATGTTCATATACTGTGCCGTCACCACGCATATAAATTAAGGAAGTAGCCACTTTATCTATAAAATCTCGATCGTGACTAACAATCAATATGGTTCCCTCGTAATCATCTAAAACTTCTTGCAATAAATCCAACGTATCCATATCCAAATCATTTGTAGGCTCATCCAAAACCAAAAAATTTGACTGTTTAGCCAAAGCCACCGCCAGCATCAAACGATTTTTTTCACCGCCGGAAAGCGTGGATACCGGACATTGCGCTTGGTCAGGCTTAAATAAAAAGTCTTTCAAATACGCCACAACATGTCGGAAATGTCCCCTTACCCAAATATGGTCTCCTTCATTGCACAAAGTTTTCCAAAGTGTTTTTTTAGGATCTAATGTTATGCGATTTTGATCAAAATAAGCTTCCTCCAAATTTTTACCAATTCTCACAAAACCTGAATCCGGTTCCAAACGCTTTGTCAACAGCTTTATTAAAGTAGTTTTACCCGAACCGTTAGGGCCAACAATACCAATTTTATTTCCTTTAATGATTCGAATAGAAAAATCTTTTACAATTTCTCTTTCGCCAAAAGACTTGGTAATGTGCTTAGCTTCAATCACCATTTTAGAACGTAATTCCGCTGTTTCCGCCTCCAAATTAACCGAACCGGTCATCTTAATTTGTTCACAACGCTCCTGCCGCAATTGTTGCAAACGGCGCAAACGTCCCATATTGCGACGCCGACGGGCTGTCACGCCTTTATGCAACCATTCCGTTTCTTCAGCAATTTTTTTATTTAAGGCTTTTTGCTCAATAATCTCTTGTTCAATAACCTGATCTTCCCACTCTTCAAAAGTTTCAAATCCTTTGTTATTACGACGCAAAACACCTCTATCCAGCCAAAAAGTGGTTTGCGAAACATGGTTTAAAAACATTCTATCGTGGCTAATAACAATGACGGCACCATTAAACTTTTTGAGCAAATCTTCTAATTTTTCAATGGTGGTAATATCTAAATGGTTAGTCGGCTCGTCTAAAAGCAAAATATCAGGATCATCAATCAAAGCTCGAGCCAATGCCGCTTTGCGTCTTTCTCCTCCGGAAGATTGTTCCGGACTTTGTTTTTCATTGATATCAAAATATTCTATCAACCTATCTGCTCGATAAACTTGATTTTTTTCTTCTTTCGGCAAACCAGCCTCAACAACTTCGCGCAAAGTTTTAAAGCCGGAAAGATCTGGTTCCTGCGGCATATAGCCAATTTTTATACCTGGTTGCACAAAAAACTCGGCGTCATCCGGCTCTATTACACGAGCAATAACTTTTAGCAAAGTTGACTTACCACAACCGTTTCGCCCCACCAAACATATTTTATCCCCACGGTTAATATATAAATCGACATCTGTAAACAGCGGGTTCAAACCAAAACTCAGTTTGGCGCCGCGTATTGTATAAATTGGAGCTTCTACCACCATTTTTTCAACCCTTTCTTTGCCTTGTTTAAACTAGTTTAACAAATAATACAAGAGAATTATCAAGAGTTTTATTTTTTGCCTTGAAAGCTAGTTTTTTTCGTATTAGTATATTTGCGAAAATAATATAAGAGGATGTTTACGTCTATGAAAAAAATAATTTTATGCGGTATATTGTCTTCTCTCACCGCCATCAACGCCAACGCACAAACTGTAGAACTTTTTGATGACGGTGTTCTAGAAAACACAGCCAAAACCGAAGCCCCTCAACAAGAGAAAATTCAAAATCTTGAAGAAACTCCTCAAAATGATAATACCAAAGAAAACGAAGATGGTCTTTTAAGCTTTATAACCAAACCCTTATCCTTATTTTTTTCCGCCGATGACAAAATAAAAACCCCAGATGGCAAAGAAGAAACTTTTCTTGAAAAAAGCACACTTCAAGCGCGAGAAGGGAAATTAGAAGACCAGATGAATTTGGCTTATATGTATCTATACGGAACAAACGGTGTTCAACAAGATTTTAATAAAGCCTTTGAATTTTACCAAATGGCTGCCAAACAAAATGATCCAGTTGCCTTAAATAACTTAGGAAGCCTTTATTTTAACGGAATTGGCGTTGAAAAAGACAATAAAACAGCTCTGGCCTTATTC
>JBNMLT010000107.1:0-4711 GCA_050874965.1 Alphaproteobacteria bacterium | reverse complement strand
GTTTTTAAAACTTATATCAATAGAAATCGGAACGAGTATTAAAAGCCAAACCGCTGTTGCTTCTATGGGCATGGCGCCAAAATTTATATCCAGAAGGGGCAAAAATTTTATACAGTCACCGAAGTGTTGAATAAAAGCAAGTTGGGCTAATAAAAAGGTTAAAAGATAAAAGCTAAAACGGCTTTGTAACTTTTTCGGGGATAAAAAATAAAAGATTAACAAGTCTATGGGCAGAAGAAGACATATCCAAGTATATTCTGTGCTGGAAATATAGGCTGAGCCATATTTGTTTTTGCACCAATTCAAAGCGATATAACAGATAACACCTGTTAAAAAGCTAAAAAAAGGTTTGGAGTGATTTATAAAAATTAATAGAGATAAACCAACAAAGGAGATGCTGTAAAACGCAATATGAAATGAAAACGAGGTATTTTCGGCATAAGGGTTTTGCGCGTAAAAGAGAATCATTCCGCAAGCAAATAACAATGCGGGTAAAAATGATTTTTTGATTGTTGACATAATATATCTTAAATTGCCAACGACCGACTCATTCACAACATTTCTCCTTTATGCGGCAGTATAAAATAAAAGCGTTTAAATTTTATTTATACATTTTAAGATAGAACTGTCGCCATAAGAGTAAAAACGATATTTTTGTTCAATGGCGTGTTTGTATGCCGCTTTCATTCTTTCTGTTCCGGCAATAGCACAAATCAGCATAAACAGAGTCGATTTCGGCAAGTGGAAATTTGTTATAATTTGGTCGATGATTTTAAATTTATATCCCGGTGTAATGAAAATATCGGTTTCACCGCAGAACGGGTGTAAAATTCCTTTATCATCGGCGGCACTTTCCAATAGTCTGACAGAAGTTGTGCCAACGGCAATAATTCGTTGCCCGTTTTGTTTGGCATTATTGATAATTTGACATGTCTCTGGAGAAATAACGCCATATTCAGCGTGCATTTTGTGCTTTTCCGTATCATCTGTTTTGACTGGTAAAAATGTTCCTGCGCCAACATGCAAAGTTAAAAAAACTCGTTTAACTCCTAAATCATCAATTTCTTTTAAAAGTCTGTCGGTAAAATGCAAACCGGCGGTGGGAGCTGCAACGGCGCCTTCATGTTTGGCGTAAACCGTTTGGTAATCTTCTTTGTCATTGTATGGATTCCATAATCCGGCCAAAGGTTTGTCTCGTTTAATGTAAGGGGGAAGAGGCATAGAACCATATTGTTCTAGTTTTTTGACCAAATCATCTGCGGAACAATTGAAGCGAATTAAAACGCCGTCTTCATCATCTTTTTGAATAACCGAGGCATTAAAGGTTGAATTTTCAGCAGGTATTTCGGCTGTGTAAAAATTAATGGTGTCATCTGGGCGCAATCTTTTAGCATTTTTGATAAACGACCACCAGCAAAGTCCATCAACCGGATGGTATAAGGTTATTTCAACAAGTGCTTCGCCGCGTTTTCCATATAAACGGGCCGGAATTACTTTGGTGTCGTTAAAAACCAGAATATCGTCCGGTCGCAAAATTTTTGGCAAGTCGTAAAAATGTCTGTCAACAATTTTCCCTTCTTCAGACAAATCCAATAATCTGGAAGAATCTCGAGGACTTGCCGGTTTTTTTGCAATTAAATTTTTATCCAGCTCAAAGTCAAAAATATCTACTTTCATCAAAGCTCCTAGTTTTATAAAATCGTTAATTAGTTTTTATTATATGCAAGAAGATAACGCAAGAAGTTTTTTTGTAAAATAATAGACAATTTCTGTAGCGTGTTTGTCAAAATCGGCGGCTAATAGCAAATTATTTAAGCCATTAATGCTTAAAATTTTGTATTTTTTGACAAAAAATATATTGCATTAAAGTGTAAAATGCTGTATAGTTGCAACATAATTAGGGTAACTGTATCAAAAGGAGTTTGTAACAATGGCAAAAGAAATGACGGTAGATGAAGCTGTTCGCATTATTCAAGAAAGTTTTGAATTTGGAAATGACTTTGATGCGGCTGTAGAATACCTGAAAGAACATGATGCCAACAATGGCGCATTGGCGATGTTGTCTGACAAAAGTCTGGAAGATGTCAAAAAAGAACGCGCTAAAGCTTATGTGCAACAGGCTCTTGCTGAAGAAAATTTTAATGAAAAGCTGGATGAAGCTTTGTCTTTGTTGCGAAATGATAAAAATGTGCAAGATGGTGCTGTTGAAGAACAGGAAATTTTCGATAAAGAAAATCATTTGGAAATGACAGATGAGGATGCGGTATTGCGTAATGTTAAAAAGATTACCGATATCACGGATTCTATCTCTTATGAAACATTAAAAGAAAAAGAAGGCAACGAAGAACCGGATGATTTGTTTGATACACTTCAAGATAAAGTGGAAATTATCGATGATGATAACCAAAAAGTATCAGATGATGAGGCAAAAAAATATTGGGACGCTTTGTTGGAAAGCGCTAAACAGCAAGCGGTTATGTTACGTTCCGGCGATCTTAGCTTTTTTATGAAAAAAGAAGATGAAAAACGTCAAACTTTGAAACGGGATATTAAAGATTTTGTTTCTATGGGGGTTGCCAGAGGTGTTGCCGGTAGCGCAATGAATGTACCATCTGAAAAAGAAGTTGCTGTTGATAGCGAAGATTATGCATCATATATTAAAAGAGAAGCGGCCAAAGCTGAACAAGCTTTAACAAAGTTTTTTGAAGAAGGTAAAAAAGTATCAATTAAATCCGGATTCTTTTTGACCGAAGCGGCTGAAACTTCAAAAAAAATAATGTCTTATGGTCATCGTTGGGCTCAAAAAGGGTTTAATCGTGTTGCTCAGGTGTTTTCAGAAAAACAAAAGAACTTTGAAGCTAAAATGAAAAACTTGTTTGGCAAAGCGTATGAAGTGAAACAAGCCGCGGTTGAGCAAATTAAAAACAATAAATGGCGTTTGATTGCTGATACGGCTGCCACAGGTGTTGTTGCTGTTACGGCAGGAACAGGTTTGGCGTTGCCGGTTGTTGCCGGATACGCTTTGTACACAGCTGCCGGTTCTTGGGTTTGGCCTTTAGCAGAGAAAAAAGCCAAAGCTATTCGTGAAGCTAAGAAGTCTGGAAAGAATGCTGCCGAATGGACAGGTATGAAAGGCTTGAAAAAAGCGTTTCATGAGATTAAAGCCAACGATAAAGAATACAAAAAATATAAGAACAGAGCCTATACCGGAACGGCTTTCGGTATTGCCGGCGCGGGGGTTGTGGCCGGAGTTGGCGCGGCTTCCAGCTGGGCGGTTGATAAAGCTGGGTATATGACGGCAAAGGTTGCCTCTTCCGTATTGCGTTCTACCGGATCAATTACCAGCCAATGGTTGAATTTAAGGGATGTTAAAAAGGATTTTAAAGAAGATCCTTCGGCTGAAAATAGAGCAAAACTTAAACAGGCAAAATGGGGATTGGGTCTTGGCGCCGCGATAGCGTTTGCTGGAAATTTCTTAAGTTTTAACCGTGCGGTGGCTGCAAATTCGGGTGAAAATTCCGGTGGAGTTATGGATAAGGTTAAAAATTGGTTCCGAAAAGATAATACCAGCGGTGTCGCACCAACTTCGGAAGTGGTGGAAACTGCTCAAACTCCTTCAACAAATGAGTCTGCGGTCGTGGCAAATTCTGGGACTGAAGCTAATATTGATGTTGTTGTGTCTGCTCCGGAAGCCTATGACGCATCCATGGGGATTAGTGAAAAACACTGGAACGAAATGCACGAAAAATTAACGGGTATTTATGAAAATCATTCCGCTATTTTTGGTAAAGAGAATGTTTCATCATCTGAAGCTTGGGATAAAATGTATCAAAATTTGGATGCTGCGATGAAAGCAAATCCAGAGTATTTTGGCGATATGACAAAAGAACAATTTCTTTATAAATATATGAAATTGGTTGAAAGCACCGAACGTGTTACCAGCGGTCCGACCGGTTATTTGGTTACAAAACTGGATAAGGATGGTTTGCCAATGTATGCCGACAAAGATTTAACCAAAGCTATGCGTGACATGAACGCTATGTTGAATTGCGGTGATAAGTTTAAAATTTCAGCCGAAGACATGAATAAAGCTTTGGGCTACATTGATGATAAAACTGGTCGCTATATGGGACCGGGAGCTAATGTCGGTGTTACAAACAATCGCTATATCGGTGGTCGTGTTGAATGTGGTGACGATTATCAAAACGCTTGGAAACGTGCCGCTCGCAAGGTTGCTATGCATCGTGTTCCGGCAGCGCCAAAACCAGTTATCGAAGCTGAACCGACTCCAACTCCTGTTCCTGTAAAAGAACCGGTTAGAGTAGAGGATGTTGTTGTGAACGAAGTGCCTCAAAAACAACCTGTTCACATTGAAGAAGAAGTTGTGAATACTCAACCAGCTCGGAGAGGCGTGGTTATTCAAGAGGGCGCAACGGATGGTAATTTGGATACCAACAATTCAAAAGTTGGCTCAAGAAGTCGAACATTTAGAGTTCCAACTTCGGGCGGTCGTGAATAATATTAGAAAAAAGGGGAGAAAATTAAAAAGTTCTCCCCTTAAATCTTGTGCTATTTTTCAAATAGAAAGTTAACACTTTCCTTTCCACTGCCATAACCTTGACAGGCTTTGGCCGCTATATGCACCGGCATGGGAATAGACACAACACTGCCCTTTTGACAAGCCGAACCATAAGTATCACCAGAACAACCC
>JBNMLT010000106.1:0-4836 GCA_050874965.1 Alphaproteobacteria bacterium | reverse complement strand
GGGTTGGCCATTAATAATTTTAAAATTCTAAATTCCGTTGGTCCCAAGCGTATATAGTTTTCACCACGGAAAACTTTTTTTTCTATGGTGTCTAAGCGGATATCTTGGAATGTGTATTCTTTTTGCGTTAGTTGCGATGTGGTGCTGACACGGCGCAAATTGGTTTTGATACGTGCTAAGAGCTCTGGAATGGAAAAAGGTTTTGTCACATAATCATCAGCACCAGCAGAAAGACCGGTTATTTTGTCTTCTTCCTGACTTTTAGCCGTGAGCATGATTATTGGAATATTTTTCAAATCAGGATTGTTGCGAATAATTTTACAAAGCTCCAAACCGGACATTTCCGGTAACATCCAATCTAGTAGAATCAGCGACGGAAGATATTTTTCCACGGCAGAAATAACACGATTGCCATGCGAAACAGTGATTGTTTCGTAACCGTTTTTTTCCAGATTATATTTAAGTAAAAGGGCAATAGCTTGCTCATCTTCAACAATCATTATTGTCGCCATTATTTTTCTCCTGAGTAATGTAGTTGCCGGATGGTTTCCGCTATATTTAAACTTTTGAATACAGCGCTGCCCGCAACCAATGTGTTGGCGCCGTGTCGCACGCAAAGTTTTGCGGTTTCAACGTTAATTCCGCCATCGACTTCAATATTTATGTTTTGCGTTTGGATCATTTTTTTGACTTCAGCGATTTTGGGCAACATGTTTGCCATAAATTTTTGCCCGCCAAAGCCGGGTTCAACCGTCATAATTAAAATATTGTCAATCTTTTCTAAAAAAGGGACTAAAACATGGGCTGGAGTTTGCGGTTTTAGGGAAACACCGGCTTTTAGTCCAGCGGATTTTATTTGCGCTAAAACAGAGTGTAAATCTGGACATGCTTCATAATGCACGGTGATTAAGTCCGCGCCGCTTTTTAAAAATCGCGGTAAAAATTTTTCTGGATTTTCCACCATTAGATGGGCGTCAAAAAACAGTTGGCTTAAGGGTCTTAATTGTTTTATCACATCCGCGCCAAAACTCAGGTTTGGCACAAAATGCCCATCCATGATATCCAAATGCAGCCAATCGGCGCCGTTTTTTTCCACATTTGCCACGCTGTCCGCCAAATGTCCAAAGTCCGCCGCTAAAAGACTGGGTGCCACTAAAACCATGTTCGCCTCCTTACTTTTCTTATCTTTGAGATTAAACTTAAAATATTAAATAGTCGTAAACGTTGATTTTATTTGCTTAATGATTATGTATATTCCGTTCAATCAAAAAGGAGAAATTCAATGGGTGAAATGGCTAAAAAAATTGTAAAAATGGATTTAGATGAATTGTTGAAAATTTTAAATGAAGCATATGCCGAAGAATGGCTGGCTTATTATCAATATTGGCTAGGGGCAAAGTTGGCCTATGGACCGGAACGCTCCAGCGTGGTGAAAGAGTTTGAGGAACATGCCGACGAAGAACTGAAACATGCGGATTGGTTGGCTAACCGAATTTTGCAACTTGGCGGAACGCCGGCGATCAGTCCGGAAGAGTGGGAACGTTTGGCTCATTGCAAGTATATGCCACCAAAGTCGACAGAAGTTCTTTCTTTGGTTAAAGATAATTTGGCCGCAGAACGTTGCGCAATTGATCGATATCAACGTTTGTGTGATATGACCGAAGGAAAAGATTATGAAACTTTTCGAATTTCCCGCAAAATTCTTAAAGAAGAATTGGAACATGAACAAGAAATGGAAGATTTTGTGGCGGATTTGCAAGACAAATAAACATATTTAATTCAGTAAATTAATTGCTGTTTTTATGTGCTAAAACGGCAATTAATTTTTTGCACTGTTAAAAGCCGTGCAGAAACTTTAAAAGTCGGTTGATTATTGCAATTATTTAGCTATGATGACGCTTATGATTGATATGATGCCGGAAATAAAAGAATATACTGTCAGTGAGATTTCCGCCGCCATTAAAAAGTTGGTGGAAAACTCGTTTGCATTTGTACGCGTTAAAGGTGAAATTTTTGGCGCTAAACGCGCGGATTCTGGACATTGGTATTTATCACTGAAAGATGAAAATTCATTGCTTGCCGCCGTATGCTGGCGTGGCGTGGCTAATACTTTGCCGCTGAAAATTGAAGACGGCATAGAAGTGATTGCCAGCGGACGAATTACCACGTTTAACGGGCGTTCATCGTACCAATTGGTGATAGAAAAACTGGAAGTCGCCGGCGAAGGCGCGTTGTTGAAACTGTTGGAAGAACGCAAGCAAAAGTTTTTGGCCGAGGGGTTGTTTGCGTCAGAGCATAAAAAGCCTATACCATATTTGCCTCAAACCATTGGCGTGATAACCAGTCCGACAGGCGCGGTTATTCGTGATATCATTCATCGGGTGCGTGACCGTTTTCCAACACGCATTATTGTTTGGCCGACACCTGTGCAAGGAGAGGGGGCTGCTGAGAAAATAGCCGCGGCAATTAATGGATTTAATGCTTTGCCTTTTGGAGATAAAAATCGTCCGGATGTGCTGATTGTGGCGCGTGGTGGCGGAAGTTTGGAAGATTTGTGGCCGTTTAATGAGGAAGTTGTGGTTCGAGCGGTGTATCATTCTGTTATTCCATTGATTTCGGCGGTTGGACATGAAACGGACACCATGTTGATAGATTACGCGGCAGATTTGCGCGCACCGACTCCAACTGGCGCGGCGGAGTTGGCTGTTCCTGTTAAAAAAGATATATACAACACGTTGTTGACAGAAGATTTACGCATGCAAAACGCCATTACTCGCTATATGAACGAGTTTAAGCAATATGTGGAGGCGTTGGGAAGAGGAATTCCGCCGTTGGAGCAGTTAGTGCTTGAAAATCAGCAAAAAATCGACGACAGAAACGAGCGTTTGAAATTGGCGTTTGCAAATTTGCTTAAAGATAAAGATAATTTGTTAAAATTGACGAATTTGAAACCTTTTTATATTACAAATCTATTGGATGTAAAAAAAGAAAAGCTGAAAAATTTGGCTTTAAGATTAGATTCCGTTTCAGTTGAATCTGTATTGAAACGTGGGTTTGCTTGGGTTTCGGACGGGCAGTTTAAAACGTTGTATTCCGCCACACAAGCTAAACGTTGTGATGAATTGCATATTCGATTTGTGGACGGAATCGTAAAAGTGAAAATGATGGAGAAACACAATGCCGTGCAAGGCGATTTGTTTGATGATTTGTAGTCTGTTCGCGGCTTTTCCCGCCAAGGCTTTAATGATGTGTGGCGCGGCGCAACAAGGTGGAATTATTCGTTTGCAAGACAAAAATTTAATTAAAGTTGAGCTAAACGGCAAAATTTATAACGCGGATCAAAGCGGTGAATTGGCAATTGCTTTTGGGCGTGACGCAGCATTAGAACAACCATTAAATATTTTTTATGAAGATGGCGTAATGCGGACATATAATCTGCAGATAGAGCAAACTAAATGGGATGTGCAAAAAGTCAATGGATTGCCAAGTTCCAAAGTCGAACCGGCAAAAACAGATTGGACTGCTATTCAAAAAGAGCAAAATGATATGAAAAGCGCGCTGAATGAATGGAGTGTGTCCAATAGTTGGAAATCAGATATGCTAAAACCTGCGGAAGGTCGCACCAGTGGAAATTTTGGCGGACAGCGTATTATGAACGGACAAAAGAAAAATCCGCATCAGGGGTGGGATATTGCTGTGCCGGAAGGTACTAAAATTAAAGCATCGGCAGACGGAATGGTTACTTTGAGCGACGGACCATATTTTTATAGCGGTAATGTGATTGTTTTGGAACACGGACAAAATTTGAGCACAATTTATGCGCATTTACAAAAGACATTGGTGAAAAAAGGCGATAAAGTACAAAAAGGTCAGATTATTGGTTTGGCTGGTAAAACCGGACGGGCGACCGGTGCGCATTTGCATTGGGGGGCTTCACTGAACGGCGTGCGTTTTGACGCCAAAAATTTGTTAAATTTTTATGATAAAGAATGCAAAAAGATAGAGGATTAAAATGACTACTTTTCATTTGACAATGTTGGCTTTGCTACAAGGAATTACCGAATTTTTACCGGTGAGCTCCTCGGGACATTTGATTTTGTTTTCAAAGTTCACAAATTTTCCTGATCAAGGGTTGGAAATTGATGTGGCTCTACACATTGGTTCGGTTATTGCCGTGATAATGTATTTTTGGCGAGATATTTGGTATATGGCAATTGGTATGGCTAAAAGTAAATTGTTGCCGGATTTTAAGGTATATGGTAGCAAGGTGTTTTATTTGGTGCTGATCGCCACTATTCCGGCTCTTTTTTGTGGGGCGGTTTTAAAATTTATGGGCACGGAAGAGCTGCGCAGTACCAAGTTAATTGGTTGGAATATTTTGCTTTATGGTTTGTTGTTATGGGTGATTGATAAAATGTCGCTAACAGCCTTGAAAATTCGTAACTTAGAAGTTAAAGACGCAATTTTAATCGGGTTGGCGCAATGTTTGGCTTTGCTTCCAGGAACAAGCCGTTCTGGTATAACAATCACAATGGGACGGTTTTTGGGATTGGAGCGCCGTGAGGCGGCAAAATTTTCAATGTTGCTTTCTATTCCGACAATTATTGCCGCCGGTTTGGTTGAAGGTTATGAGATTTGGCAAAGCGGGGATATGGGATTGGTTTGGAGCGCTTGCGATGGAGTGTTTTATTCTTTCGGCTTTTCGATATTGGCAATTTTTGTGTTAATGCAATGGCTACGCAAATGGTCGTTTTTTCCGTTTGTTTTGTATCGGGTGGCCTTGGGTACGGCTTTGCTTTTAGATGCTTATGGAATTTATGATGTTAAGGCTTTGTT
>JBNMLT010000105.1:0-4856 GCA_050874965.1 Alphaproteobacteria bacterium | reverse complement strand
ATTTTGTGTGTTATAATAGAAAACGCCGAAGCTTTATTCTTAAGATAACTCAAATTACCTTTCAGATTTTCTTTAATCACTTTTTCTGTGATTCCGTTTAACGCGCTGACAGCACCTGATATGGCTGTAGGGTCGGCAGCGTCAGCCTGTAACAAAATATTTGGTTTTACGCCGCGTATAACATCTCGAGTAAAATTATCGGGAATACTTATAACAAACAAAACTTTGCCTTGTTTTAACAAGTCGTTTCCTTTTTCATCTGAATTTATGATTTGCGTTATTTTGAAATATTCCGCGTTTTGCATACCTGCAACAATACTACGGCTTAAAAAACTGTTATCTTGCGAAATTATCGCTGTCGGCAAATGTTTTGGGTCGGTGTTGATAGCATAACCGAAAAGCAAAAGCTGCACAATCGGC
Organism: Alphaproteobacteria bacterium; assembly: GCA_050874965.1. Lineage (GTDB taxonomy): Bacteria > Pseudomonadota > Alphaproteobacteria > RF32 > CAG-239 > RUG410. The sequence goes on along the minus strand of JBNMLT010000105.1, from coordinate 4,436 downwards.
AACATAATAATCATTCCAAGTGTGGCTCTGTCACGTTTTAACTGAATAAACTCTTTTTTTATGATTGCTTTCAGTCTTTGCATTGAAAATCCCATATCAGTTCTCCATGGCCTTTTGCAAATAATAAATAAAAGCATCTTCCAAATAAGTATTACTCTGCCTCCATAAAAGGTTATATTGTTTTTGGTAGGGCTTAATAATTTCAATCAAATTTTGTTCATCTTGCGAGCAAAGTCTTAAAACACCTCCAAACAATGATATTGTTGTAATTTCTTTGTTTTGTTCTAATTTGATTTGCAGTTGCGGCAGATTCTTACCTTTTACTTCCAGCGTTTTAAGTTCTGTTTGCGCAATAACCTTTTCTATTGTTCCTTTTACCATTAAATTTCCGTATGCAATGTATACAAGCTCGTTGCATCTTTCGGCTTCGTCCATATAATGCGTGCTGACCAAAATTGTCATACCTTTATCGGAAAGTCTGCCGAGTTCGTCCCAAAATTTACGTCTCGCCTTAGGGTCAACACCGGCTGTCGGCTCATCAAGCAGCAAAATTTCCGGTTTATGTAAAATGCAGGCGGCTAACGCTAATCGCTGCTTCCAACCGCCGGAAAGCGTTCCCGCCAACTGATTGGAACGATTTTCCAGTCCAAGCTGAATCAAAGCCTCGTTAACAAGCTGCTTAACATTTTTCATTTCATAAATATTAGCGGTAAATTCCAAATTTTCCCTAACTGTCATATCGTCCCAAAAGCTGAATTTCTGTGTCATATAACCTACTTTTTTCCTGATTTCTTGAGCGTCTTTCATAATATCCAGACCAAGACATGTGCCATTTCCTTCATCAGGAGTTAAAAGTCCGCAAAGCATACGAATTGTGGTGGTTTTACCCGAACCGTTCGGACCTAAAAAGCCGTAGATTTTACCTTTGGGAACAGAAATATCAATATGATTTACAACAACTCTGTTGCCGAATGTTTTGGTTAAATTATGCACATCTATTGCCAATTCTTCCATTTTATTTAATCCTTACTCTTACCGGCAAACCCACGGGCAATACTTCATTTTTGTTTTCAAAAATTGCTTCAATCATAAACACAAGTTTACTTCGGCTTTCAGTGCTGTAGATAACCGGTGGCGTATATTCCGCTTCTGGTGAAATATATGAAATTTTTGCCGCAACCTCTTCATTGCAACCATCACAGTTTACAAAAATTTGTTGATTAACTTTAAATTTTGACACTTCTTTTTCATTTATAAAAAAGCGGATTTTGATGTTTTCGGGCGGAAGTATCGACACAACCGGATTTCCGCCGGTTACATATTCTCCAACGCGAAAATACACATCATCAACAACTCCGCTGACTTTGGAAACGGCAATATTTTTGTCGTATTGCTTTTTAACTTGCAACAAATTTTGCTCGGCTTTACCTATCAGGGCTTGCAGCTCAGTGTTTTTTGCTTTGGCACTTTCATAATTTGCCTGTTTTGCGTCAAAATTTGCTACGCTGACAGTATTTGTTTTAACGAGTTTTTGGGCGCGGACATATTCTTTTTGAGCATTGAGCAAAACAGCAGCTGCTGCTTTTTGTTGTTCTTTGGCAGCCAAAACATCATTTTCGGCTTTTTGTAAATTCGCCTGCCAAATTTTTTTATCAGTTGCAAAAAGTTTATCACCTATGTCAACGTGTTGTCCTTTAACAACATTTATTTCATCTAAAACGCCGCCAATCGCCGGAGAAACATACACATATTCACCCTCAATATAGCCGTTGATTATATTTTCATCATCAGGAACGCAGGCAGTCAGCACTAAAAACAAACAAATAAATTTTTTCATTATTTTGCTCCTTTAAGCACAATATGGCAATTTTGAAGAACTTGCTTTTTGATTTCCGCAATCAACGCTGGAGTATATTTTTTTATACCTAGCCTTTTGAAAAGAGCGTTTTTATGCACTTTAAACATAACTGCCTGCCCCATCAAACAATGCGTTTGTAAAATTGCCTCGTGTTCATTCAGTCCGCTTATTTGCATAATTATTGAGGTAATACGCTTGTGCATTGGCTCAATCACGGTTTGATAAAGTTTGTCATAAGCCGTGGTCGGTTGTATCATCTCTTTTAAAAGCAGTTCAGCTTGAATGCCTGATATTTTATCGGAACACAAAAAATCAACCATATTTGCCACAAAAGCGTCAAATTCTTTTTCGGGAGAAAGATTTTGTGTTTGCAGCGGCATTTGTTTGGCTAAAGTAAAGACGGATATTTGCTCAATAACACTATCCAAAACCGCATTATAAAGATTTTGTTTTGAGCCGAAATAATAATTTATGGAACATAAATTAACACCGGATATCTTTGCCAAATCACGGGTGGAAACGCCGTCTATACCTTGCTTGGCAAATAATTCAGTTGCTGTTTGCAATAATTTTTCTTTAGTTTCTTTCATCACTTACTCTCCGTTGTTTTACCCGAATATAGCACACAAAAAATATTAAGTCAATCGTTTGATTTATTTTTTATACTACGAACAGAAATAGGTAGTGCTAAAAATCAATATATAAATAAAAAATAAATGAATAGGAGGTATAATAGAGGAAAAAGCAGTCAAGAGGAGAATAGTCAAATGAAGTGTCCGAAATGTGGAAAAGAAGAAAACGTAAAGGCGGGATTTAACAACAAAAAAACAGCGATATAAATGTAAAAATTTTGCGGATGTTTTTACACCAAAAGCTATAAATCGGGATAAAGTCAGGATATAAAACGAAAAGCGATACAGCTGTATTTAGAAGGTGTAGGATTTAGGCAAATAGAGAGAATAATGTGCATAAGCAATGTAACAGTTTTGTATTGGGTAAGGAATTTAGCAAAAAAATTAAAAGAATATGTGGCAAAAACACAAAAACCGAAAAAAGTAAACATAATAGAATTGGATGAACCATACACATATGTAAAAAAGTCCAACGATGTTTGGATCTGGCTTTGATGGGGATACCAAAGAAATATTGGGCTACCATATTGGCTCTCGTGGATTAAAAGACTTTGAAAAATTATATGATAATATAGAACATATAGAAACAAAATATTATAGTTCTGATTATTGGAAAGCATATAAATTATTGCTTGAAAATCAGCATTTATGGGGAAAAGCTCATACATATACTGTTGAAAGAACAAATCGATGCCTTAGGCACTATCTTGCAAGATTGACCAGACGAACTTATTGTGTTTCTAAATCTTTGGATATGTTAGATGCTTCTCTTATTCTTTTTACTCATAGGAACTTTTTGTTATATATTGATTTTTAGCACTACCGCAATTTTAAAAATATTGACAAAAAAATAAAATCGACGTAGTTTAAAAACAGTTAACTATTATTTACTTACATTTTAATTTTTATTACGATTATGAAGAATGCAGTCGAAAGCATATCCAGCTATCAGGTGAAGCAGGATATGGAACTTTGGAAATCGAGCTCGCACAGCACTTCTAAGGAGTATGAAACATTATGGAAGATGTTTCGCGCTGTGGTTTTGTCCAGTAGTTGGGGTACTTCAGTGTATGGTGGTCCGGTTTGGTTGATGGATTTCAGTATTGAGAATCTTAAAAGATTCTATCCCTACAATACTTGGTTGCAAGAGTTGGAACGAAAGAAACTGAAGATCAATGGGCAGGCCGAAGCTGAGGAACTTATTCTTTTTTCACGCTGGTTTGAAGAAAGGGCTGATGCCATGATTACAACGCTTGGTTTGGGCAATGTCATGGTCAAAGTCGAGGCAGGTGTTGACAATGTTTCTTTGTATGCCAACAGCTTGTTTCTTGATATTGTGCAAGGGTATGTTCGGGGCACGGTTGATCGTTTGACTAAAAGTTACATGCTACGGCATTTTTCTTTGAAAGACTCAGCGATCGTTATGAATGGAGAGTTTCCCACTAGGCTTGGCGGCGTGATTGTCAATTCATTTCCAACAACTGATGTTTCATGCTATTTTGTACGTAACCTGGTTGGCGAATTTTATTTGCTGAAAAATTGGGAGGCTTTTTCTTCTGACGCAGTGGAAAGAGCCATTGGTATTGAAAATATCAAAGAAAAGTTTTTGATATTGCTGGTTAATGATCTTATGGAGGCCAAAGCACGAAATGAAATTCTGGCGTCTTACGATTATGTGGAACCGCAGTATCCAAGAATGAAGTATGAACAATATCTTGATTTGAACAGTAATTCATTCAAGCCAACGGTAAATGTTTTTGAATGGCCATGTCAAGGAAATGAAGCAAGGAAAATAAAAATCAGGTTGCCTCAAATTAACCCCAAATATGGCGAGTTTTGGCATCGCAAGTTTCCTCTGAAACAAAATTGGCGAATGATAGAAGTTTAGTTTTCTGTTTACTATTTACACAAAAAAAGACTGCTTGCGAGCGGTCTTTTTTTGTGCT
>JBNMLT010000104.1:0-4892 GCA_050874965.1 Alphaproteobacteria bacterium | reverse complement strand
GGACACACCAGAACATAAAGCCATTAAAGTTACAATGTTTGGAGCCATTTTGCGAAAAGGAACACCTTTAAATTTTCCGATTGCTTTTTTCTTTATTCCGCCGCGTGTAGCGGAGGAGTGGTTATTATTTTGATAAATTTTTGTCATTATCTTATTTCTCCTTCAATACGGGGAGCATCTGATTTTATGTCGGCAACAATTGTTTCACCACCGATTAAATATTGTCCCACACAAACTTGCGGTTCTATTTTTTCTGGCAAATATAAATCGACATATCCGCCAAAACGAATAAAGCCAAAACGTTGTCCGGCAACAATTTCATCACCTTTTTTTATATTATCGACAATTCGACTGCTGCAAAATAGGGAGGTTTGTTGTAAAACAAATTCCAAACCGTTGCTGTGTTTGAAACTCATCAACATTTTTTCATTTCTAATATCATTTTTTTCTTTAGAGCCGGAAAAATTTTTTCCAGAATCATAAAAAGTTTTTGATATGGAACTTTTTATAGGAGCTCTATTGAAATTAACATCAAAAGGGCTGGTGTATATACATATTTTGCTAAAATTTCTTTTGGATAATCCAAGAGAAACCGGACCTTTTTCTCTGGTGATGGAAACAATATAACCATCGGCTGGTGCCAGAACGGCGCTGGATAAAATAGGTGTAACCCGAACCGGATCACGAAAACTGTAAAAACACCAAACAGTAATTAAAAATGAAAAGCAACCAAGTGGAAACCATATGATAGCTAAAATAAGCGATAAAAACGCAAAAAGGCTAATAAATTTCCACCCGTCTTCATTAATATTTGGAAAAAAATAATGACGAAGAGATGTGTTGACAGATTTCATTAGTTCTCCCCAAAGAATACCGAAACGCTGTTTCTGCCGTATTCTAAAGTTAACATAGAGGATGATTTATCCTCTTTCCAAAAATAATTAAGCATATTTTCAAAAAAAAGACAAGTTTTATGTTGCAAATGAAAAAAAATTTATGTATATAAAATCTAGTAATGCGCTTGTGGCGGAATCGGTAGACGCTGCAGACTTAAAATCTGTTGGGATTTATCCCGTGCCAGTTCAAGTCTGGCCTAGCGCACCACTCATTATAGCCTCCTAATTTGATAGGAGGCTATAGTTTTTTTATAGATGTCAAAATATAATAAATATAGAACAGGTATAGTGTTAAAGGTAAATGAGTAGGGGATAACAATAACGGCACCTTTTTTTCTTGCAGGTTTGCATATTTTAGGCATTTTGGCTATTCGTTTGCTAAAAATTTTTAAGGAACGATACTTTCTAATACTTTTTTAACAATATAGATAAGTATAAATTTTATTTGAATATGAAAAAGCCTCCAAACATGGAGGCTTTTAGAATGGTGCCGGTTATGTGACTCGAACACACGACCCACGCAGTACGAATGCGTTGCTCTACCAGCTGAGCTAAACCGGCAAACAAAATAATAAATAAAGCAATTTTCTTTAATTTGCAAGCATTAACTTTGTTCCGTATCACCTTTTTTAAGAGCGTAAAATTGATTTTCTTGCGCCACTTTTTCACCTGAGTGGACAACAATTTGAGGAAATGGAATTTCAATTCCTTCTTCAATAAAACGTTTGTTAATGGCAAAGCGTAAATCACTAGGAACAATCCAACCTTTCCAAATATCATTTGTATAACAGCGGAGTTCAAAGTTTAGGCTGCTGTCGGCAAAGTCCTTAAAAAGAACATAAGGCGCCGGATTTTTCATTACATATTTATGTGCTAACGCGCATTCAAGCAGAATTTTTCGTACTTTTTCAACATCGGACCCATAGGCCACACCAACAGAAATACTTTGACGAGAAATATTGTCGCCATGGGTCAAATTTACAATAGAGCTGGACAATAAGGTGGCGTTTGGTACAATAACACTAGTACGATTAAAGCTTTCCATTTCGGTGGAACGGATGTTTATTTGTTTAATTTTACCTTCTGTGCCATTCATTATGACCCAATCTCCAACTTTGAAGGGGCGTTCAAACAAAATGATGATACCGGATACAAGGTTTTTAATAACATCTTGCAAACCAAAACCGATACCAACGGATAAAGCACCGGCGATGAAGGCGAGGTTTGTTAAGTCAACACCAACAGCAATAATGGCCAGCAAACACGAGATGATAAAACCAACAAAACTAATGCCAGAAATCAGTGAGTGTTTAATGCCATCATCAATATCCATATTGTTAAAAACATTGGCGGCTAGGTGCTTTTTTAAAATTTTAACCACTGTCAACGAAATAAAGAACACCATAATGCCAAAAGCTATGGCTATTAAAGATATTTGCACGCCACCGATCTTAAAACCAAATAAAATCTTTTTGCCCATTTGCAACATAAAGTCTCCAGGTAAACCCCAAAGATTTAACAAAATAAAGATAAGCGCCAAAACTAAAACAGGATTAATTAGTGAAGTGAGCCAAAATTCTATTTTGCTGACATTGCGTTTGGTTATTTTTATTGATTTCATCCATGGACTGGCTAAAATCAGGCGTTTTAAAATATCTATAAAGGCGCGACGAAACAGCTCAAAAACACCAATAATAACCATGGATAGAATAAAGTTGCGCAAAATAAAGGAAGATAATTCCGGATAGCCAACAAGTGACAAGCCAAAGGCTGTGGTTAAAAGCAGGTTGCTGGCAACCATAATTTTAAATCCGCTGTCCAGAGAATCCGACTCTTCTTCAGTTTCTTCAATCGTGTTGGAAGTAATTCCTTTCATTTCGCGATATGTGTCAACGGCTATTTTTATAATCCAAATTAAGAAGAAAGCTTTTACCGCACAAGAAATCATGGTTAAAAAATGAATTGTGTCAATGGAATAGTTGGCTTTTTGCGCCACAATAACTTGAATAAGCGCAACAGCGTTACAGATGATAAACATAAACATCACACGTGTGAAACGTAAGGCTTTGTCGTTTGGGATATTTATCAGGCGCCATTGCTCAAAATTTGGCGCAAAAGTTACGCGGGAAATCGTTGCTTCAATAATAGCGAGAAAAGAGGAAAAACCAGTAATCATTAAAACATGGCCAAGTAAACTATCGCCAAAAATTTTGGTGCTGACCATCCAAATCATGCAGGCGCCGACAAAAGCGTCTGGAATCAATCCTCGTGCAATGGCCACGGCAATGGCCGCCACCACTTTGCGGCTGAAGTGCGGTAGTTCCACATCTTCTTTATACCCCCAATGGGTTAAGATGTATTTACGCAAAATAATTGCCACAGCTAAAGCCGCAATTAAAATCAGAGCCATTGAAACAATGCTTAAAATTGTGTAACTGCGGTCACTTTCCGGAATGCTTTGATACCAATCAATTGGCGATTTTGTTATGTCCCAAAAGAAAATAGCATAAAGCTTAAGGCTGTTAAAGAAGACCATAGGGTTAATCAAGGCCGATTGTTTAGTGATTAAATCACCATAAACTTTTTTACTACGCGCGTTTAAAACTTGTGTAGTCAAGTCCTCTATTTTAACAATAAGTAAATCAGCTTCTTTTAAAACGCGGTCTTCGGCGGTTAATTCTTTAGTTAGATTATCGCGCTGCTTGGTGATAACCTTGTCTTCAACAGCGCCATCTTTAGGGTCTCCCAGTGCATCAAGCTGTTTTTGAATATATTTAATATCTTTATCCAAATCTTTGCGGGTGGCGCTTATTTGCGCTTCTTGTTCGCTCAAATAGCTGACATATTCATTTATATTTTCTTCTGTCAGATTCTCACTTTTTAAAGTGTTATCTATTTGTTCAAGTTTTTTATTAATTTTATTAAAATCAATGTTGTTTTGTGAAGTGCTATTGTCAGCAAAGGCCGGTAGCAAATACAAATTAGTGGCAAAAAGAGCAATAAAAACGGTTTTGAAAAAATTAAGCATAAATTTTCCTATTTTTTAAGAAGTGTTTTCAAAAGGTTATAAGCGTTTTGCGCTGTTCCTGCGCGTAAATCGTCGGCAACACACCAAAAGCTGAATCCATTATCTACGGAAACATCTTGCCGCAAACGGCTAACATAAATGTCATTTTCACCCTGAACATCGTTAATTGAAACATAACCGCAATCAACATGCTTGTCAAAAACAACAACGCCCTTTGTTTCTCGCATTTGATTGCGAATATTATCAATATCAACATCATCGACGCATTCAACATTGACAAACTCGCCAATTCCAATAAAGGCTGGTATAACAGCGCAATTAGCGTGGACTTTTACCTCTGAGCCAAGAATTTTTTTGATTTCGACATTAGCAGCCCATTCAAATTTTGTTTCATCGCCAATAAATTCACCGACTTGGGGCAATACATTAAAAGCAATTTGTTTATGAAAAATCTTTTCGTCATCAACAATCGGTTCATTCATAAATATTTTACGGGTTTGCGCAAACAGCTCATCCATGGCTTCGCGGCCGTAAATAGATGCCGCCATATAAGTATTAATAACCAAACGTTTAATTTTGTGTGTTTCCGCCACTTTTTGCAAAGGCAGCATAATTTGAGTAACTTGTGGTGATGGAACGGCGATGATACCTTTTTTGGCGTCAGATATTTTTTTATCGTTTAGTCCGGCAATAACCAATGGAACATCAGAATCGGACGAATAAGCGGAAGAACAGTCAATAACCGTAACTTTTTTTGCGGTGGCGTGAGATATATAACGTTTGGAAATTTCTTCCGAAGTGGCAAAAACAGCCAATTTTACAGAAGAAAAATCAAAATCGTCCAAGTTCCAAACATCCATATCCACATCTTCGCCATAAGAAACCTGTGTGCCCAGCGGGCTATTGGTATCAACGGCAAAAATGCTGTCGGCAGAAGTTCCGTTTTCTTCTAAAATGTTTAATAATTC
>JBNMLT010000103.1:0-4905 GCA_050874965.1 Alphaproteobacteria bacterium | reverse complement strand
GTGTTCCAAAAATTCCGCCAAATTCGGATAGTTTTCGGTATCACTCATCACGCCAATTAACTCTTTTAAGTTTTCAATTCGTCCTGAAGCCTCCGGAGAAGAGTCATTTTTCAACATTTCAAAATAGCCTGATTCATCCAAAACCTGTTCAGCCAAGTCATTGGGCGTTAAAGCATTGGCAACACGCTGCCATTCACCAAATTTTTGCATAAGCTCGTTTAAATTAGCTTTAGCTTTGCCACTCAATCCTCCATTATCTAGCAAAAATTTAACAGCGTTGAACATGGATGTGTGGTTATTATGTGCTGTGTCATGCAATTTTTCTATAGTTTTAGTACCAATGCCGCGCGCCGGTTTATTTATAATGCGTTCAAACGCCAAATCATCACTTGGTTGTAAAATAACTCTGAAATAGGCCAATAAATCACGAATTTCCGCGCGTTCATAGAATTTTGGTCCACCAATAACCTGATAAGGAATAGCTTCGCTAATAAATTTTTCTTCAAATTCACGAGTTTGAAAAGCCGTGCGCACCAAAACGGCAAAGTCGGAGTAGGGATGTCCCACACGATGCAAGCGTTCTATTTCCGAGGCTATCCATTTTGCTTCTTCTTCACCGCTGTAAATGCTTAAGACTTTTATTTTTTCATTAGCGCCTTTGCAGGCTGGACTGTTTTCGGCCACGCGCAAAGTTTTGCCCAAGCGGGTTGAATTGTGAGCAATCAAAGCCGAAGCCGCGTTCAAAATATTGGCGGTGGAACGATAATTGCGTTCCAAACGAATAACTTTGGCGTCTTCAAAATCTTTTTGAAAACGCATAATATTTTCAATTTCTGCGCCACGCCACGAATATATGGATTGATCATCATCTCCCACGCAGCACAAATTGCGATATTTTTGCGAAAGCAGGCGCAAAAATAGATATTGCGTGACATTGGTGTCTTGATACTCATCCACCATAATATATTTAAATTTTTCTTGATATTTACGCAAAATATCAGCGTCGGACATCAAAATAGTGAGCGTATCCAACAGAATATCTCCAAAATCAACGCAATTCAGCTCAACCAACCGCGCCTGATATTTTTTATATACTTCCAGCAATACATTGGAACGATAATCCTGTTCCGCTTTATCCACGGTTATGCCTTTATCTTTAAGACGGGCAATTTTTTCCATCAAACTTTGCGCCGGATATTTTTTTTCATCAATACCGGAAGCTTCGCAAATTTGCTTAATCAAACGTTTTTGATCGTCTTCGCCTAAAATTGTAAAGTTGGAATGAAGTCCGACCACTTCAGCGTGAACACGTAAAATTTTGACACAAATACTATGAAATGTGCCAAGCCAAACGCTATTTGCCATATCACCAATAAGATTTTGCACACGTTCTTTCATTTCTTTGGCGGCACGGTTGGTAAAGGTTACCACCAGACAATTCCAAGGTTGGGCCTTTTGCATGGTCAAAATGTAGGCCAAACGAGTGGTTAAAACTTTAGTTTTTCCTGTGCCGGCACCCGAAAGAACCAATAACGGTCCTTCTGTTGTTTGCACCGCCTGTTTCTGCTCTGGATTGAGCTCATTCAACCATGGCGTGGATGGACGTAAAGCACTAATATTGTCATAAAGTTGCGGCGCGCAACTGCTGTCATCTAAATCAAATATGTCGCTCATTTTTGAAATCTTCTTGTTTTTAACATTTTTAAAACTTATATATCGTAAATATAAGAGAAAGAAAAGTCTTTATTTAGACTTGCATACAATTTTTTGAGAGGCGTAAAATGTCAGAAATCAGAGATAAAATTACCAATTTAAAACAATTTATGGAAAGCAGAATTTTAGGTCAGGAAGAGCTTGTTCGCAAACTGATTATCACCATGTTGGCAGATGGACACGCGCTGGTTGAAGGTGCGCCGGGACTAGCCAAAACCAAAGCCATCAAAACTCTATCAGAGTGTATTGATGCTGTTTATCGCCGTATTCAATTTACACCGGATTTATTGCCTTCTGATATCACCGGCAGTGATATATATGTGGCGGCGACAAGTCAATTTGAATTCCGTAAAGGTTCGATTTTTGCTAATTTGATTCTGGCTGATGAAATTAACCGCGCGCCGGCCAAAGTGCAATCCGCGTTGCTTGAAGCTATGGCGGAACGTCAGGTGAGTGTCGGTGGAAAACAATATAAATTACCGCAATTGTTTATGGTTATGGCTACGCAAAACCCGATTGAACATGAAGGCACATACAATTTGCCTGAAGCTCAGCTTGACAGATCTTTGATGTATATCAAAATTAATCAACCGGAAGCGGCAACCGAACGCAAAATTTTGCAGTTGGTGCGTAATGAAGAAAATGACACACAAACTTCCGCTGACAGCGTGGCGCAATTCAAGTCTAAATTTGGCACAATTCAAGCGGAAGATATTTTTGCCGCGCGACAAGAGGCTTATAAAATTCATTGCAGCGATGCTGTTGAAGAATATCTAATACAGCTGATTATGGCTACTCGTCATCCGGAAAAATATGATGAATCCTTGAAAAACACAATTGCTTTTGGCGCCAGTCCGCGTGCGACCATTGCTTTGGATAAATGCGCCAAAATAAACGCTTGGCTTTCGGGACGCGATTTTGTGACGCCTGAAGATATTCACGCTGTAGTTTATGAGGTTTTACGCCATAGAATTATTTTAAGTTTTGAAGCTCAGGCCGGCGGTTTATCTTGTGATGATGTTATTACCCGTTTGCTCAAAATTGTGCCTTTGCCATAAAACAAGGATTGAAAAATGCTGTTTTTTAAAAAAAATGAAAAGCAAGAAGAAACAACCGGATTAGCGGTTACTGTTCCGGAACTGATTGCGCAGCAGCGGTATTTGCCGTATTTATCGCATCGGCATAATTTTTTAACATCTCACCAAGCCGGAGATGTTAAATCAGCGTTTAAGGGGCGGGGAATAGAACTGGAAGAAGTCCGCGCCTATAATTTTGGCGATGATATTCGTGATATTGATTGGCGAGTAACTGCTCGCAAATCTGAACCGTTCACCAAAGTGTATGCCGAGGAAAAAGACCGCGTTATCACCGTTGTTTTAGATCTGTCGTCTTCCATGATTTTTGGCACACGCCACGAGCTAAAATCAGTAACTGCCGCCAAAATTGCAGCCTTGTTGGGATGGATGTCTGTTCGCAATAAAGACCGTTTTGGTTTGGTTATATATAATGGTTTGAATATCAGTTATTTTAAGCCGCAAAATAATTTGAACAATCTAATGGCAGTGTTTAATAAAATTGCCGAAGCTAGTCGCCAAGTTTTAGTGAATAATTCAAGTGGAAAATTAGAAAAAGCTCTTAATATATTGGAATATCATCAAAAAAGTCAAGGAACTATTTTTATTTTAAGTGATTTTTATCATTTTGACAACGAACAATTCAAAAGCATTGCAACGCTATCCAAAAATAATAAAGTTTATTGTATTAATATTTTTGATGTGATAGAGGAATATGCGCCACAAAATGGTGAATATTTAGCCTATAATAATGGGCAAACATTTGTTTTTAATAGTTCTTCGGCCAAATTCAAATCAGAATATCAAAAATATTTTGCCCAAAATCGAGAAAATATTAGAAAAAATTGCCAAAAATTTTCGTGCGTATATATCGAAATCAGAACAGATATTCCTATTTTCAAACAGTTACAGCTGGTATAAAAAAACTTGACATAATAATTAATGTGTGTTAGTTCTAATCACTGTATTATTTTGTAAAACAAAGAGGTAAAAATGGTTAAATTAAATGAAAACAGTGCATACAAAAGAGGTCAGGAGCTTTTAGACGCTGGCCAATATGAAGAAGCAATCGAAAAATTTTCTGAAGTTATTTCTGAAAATCCAAGAGCTTGGAAAGCTATGAATAGTCAAGGGTTTGCTTATCAAAAAATGAGTAAATATACAGATGCCGTTGAATGTTTTGATAAAGCTCTTGCCATCAATCCAAAGTCTGTTGAAGTGCTCAACAATAAAGGCGTTACTTTAAGTATGAGAGGCCTATATAAAGAGGCTATCGCATGTTTTGATGAAGCTTTCAGTTATGACCGCACTTCTTTAGAAGCGCTTAACGGAAAAGCAATTGCTTTACAACACATGTTTTCATATAAAGAAGCTTTGGATGTTTTGGAAGAAGCAATGAAAGTTGACAGCAAACATCCGCAAACCCTATTGAGTATTGCCGTAACATTGCAAAAATTAAAGCAATATGACCGCTCAATTTCTTTTTTCAAAAAAGTTTTAGCTGGTGATAAATATAATACAAAAGCTTGGAATGGTATTGGTGTAACCTATCAATTAATGGGTGATAATGATTCTGCATTAAAATGTTTTACAAAAATTTTAAATATCAATAGTCAAGAATTGCAAGCTTGGATCAGCATTGGTTATGTATATCAAAAAATGTTTAAATTTAAGGATGCCTTAAAATGCTATAAAAAGGCTCAAGCTATTGTTGGTGGTCGCTATACGCATAAATTGTATGACGGTTTGGCCTCTTGTTTGACTAAATTATCGGAATTTGATCAAGCTATTGAAGTTTATAAAATGATTTATCAAAGCGAAGAAGGTAAAAGAAAATGGGATGCTCAACGCTCGATTAAATTTGTGAACAAGTTAAAACGCAAACAGGCTGTTGGGGCTTTGCCTGATATTATGCCGAAAGAGGATGCTGACAATAACACCGAAACCTCAGCAGAATAAATTTTCTTTTCAATAGAAATCGACCTGTATGTAAAAACGTATGTTTTTTTTTAAGGTGTGTCTTATGTTTAGTTTGATAAGCGTTTTTATTGGAGGCGGCTTAGGCTCTATTCTGCGTTGGCTATGCTGTAATTTTATTTCATCGCATTGGGGAACAATG
>JBNMLT010000102.1:0-4953 GCA_050874965.1 Alphaproteobacteria bacterium | reverse complement strand
GTATAATTTTAGATGTAACAGCCAGTCCGGCGGTGGCAAGAAAATTAAACTTGGATGATTTTGCTTTGGTGCGCAAACAAATGCAATTTGCCTTGTTGGCTTTAAGCATCATTTTTGGTTTGTCTTTGTTTAGTTTAAAAACTATTCGCCGTATTTCCATAATTGGTTTCGGTGTTTTGATGCTATTATTGGTTTTAACTCTGTTTTTTGGTTTTGAAACCAAAGGAGCACGCCGTTGGTTGCATGTTTTAGGCTTTTCTCTTCAGGCTTCGGAATTAATGAAACCTATTTTTATTGTTTTGACGGCATGGCTGCTGGATTGTGGAAAAAAATATGATTATTTCCCTGGCGCGCGGTTGGCTATTTTGGCATATCTTTTAATTCTTGGCGTGCTGCTTTGTCAGCCGGATATTGGTATGTCTGCTTTAATCACGGCTGTTTTTGGCTTGCAACTGTTTTTGGCGGGGCTACCGTGGATTATAGTTGGGGTTGGTGTTGTCGGAAGCATTATGTCTTTATTTATATTGTATTTTACATACCCGCACTTTCGAGCAAGGGTGGATCAATTTTTATATGGAAGTGACGAAACAAGTTTCCAAATTAATAGAGCAATGGCGGCATTTCAAAATGGTAATTTAGTTGGAAAAGGTCCGGGCGAGGGAACAGTAAAATTAACAATTCCCGACGCACATACAGATTTTGTTTTTGCTGTTGCCGGAGAGGAATATGGTGTTTGGCTGTGTTTGATTATCATTCTTTTATTTTCAATAATCGTTATTCGAACATTCAAACTTTCCATGAAAGAAAGTAATTTATTTGTGATGTATGCCGAAGTTGGTTTGGCAGCTTCTTTGGGCTTGCAGGCGTTTGTGAATATGGCGTCATCTTTGCACATTATTCCGACAAAAGGCATGACGTTGCCATTTATTTCTTATGGCGGTTCTTCTTTGTTGGGGACAGCTATAGAAGTTGGCATGTTGCTGGCTATAACCCGTAAAAACACCGCTTCGGAAGATAAGGATATGGAATAATGGAAGATTTATTTGCAAATTTGCCAAAAGTTCGCGGAGAATATAAATATAACGAATCTCTAAAAAAACACACATGGCTTAATGTGGGGGGGAAAGCTGATGTAATGTTTTTTCCTAAAGATGAAGTTGATTTGCAAATGTTTTTACGAGAAAAACCTAACAATATTCCTTTTTTTATATTAGGAAACGGCTCTAATTTATTGATACGCGATGGGGGAATTAATGGGGTTGTTATCAAATTAAGTTCGCCATATTTTTCTCAATGGAAATTGAAAGATAATAAATTAGTTTTGGGCAGTGGATTAAAAAATGTTTTATTAAAAAATATATTACTGGAAAATGAATTGGGTGGTTTGGAATTTCTTTGTTCAATTCCAGGGTGTCTGGGAGGCGCAGTGCGTTCTAACGCCGGTTGTTTTGGTTCTGAAATATCGCAAATTTTTCTGACGGCGAAAGTTATGGATGGAAAAGGAAATATTTTTGCTGCAACAGCAGCTGATTTTCATTTTTCTTATCGAAACAGTAGTTTCCCTCAGGATTGGATTCTATTACAAGTTGAATTGCAAACACAGCAAGCACCGCGGAAACAAATTGAAGATATTTTAATAAAAAATATGATGTATCGGCAAGAGCACCAGCCACAAAATATTAGAACAGCTGGTTCAACTTTTAAAAATCCTCAACAAAATGCAGCATGGAAACTTATAAAAGAATCTGGAGCTTGCAATTTAAAAGTAGGCGGTGCGTCGTTTTCGGCAAAACATTGTAATTTTTTTGTGAATGATGGTACGGCAACCGCCGCTGATTTGGAAAAATTAGGAGAAGACACGCGCAAACTTGTTTATCAAAAGTTTGGTATAAACCTAGAGTGGGAAGTTAAAGTGATGGGGCGAAAAAATGGTTGCGATGGAAAATAAAATATATGCTCCTGTGCTGTGGCCCTATCGATTGATTGGAAATTTACTGCTCATAGGGGTGGTTTGGCTGATTACGTTTGGCGTGATGACTATTCGGCATAATCTTGTGAGTAAGCATATAGATTCGTTGTTAACTGAATTTTATAATAAAACAGCAAACGCCGGTTGGGGATTGGACGATGTTACCTTGGAAGGGCGAAACAAAACTTCTAAAGAAGATGTGCTTAGAGTGATTGATTTGCATAGAGGTGATAATATATTAGAAATTAATTTGGCTGAAATTTGTGACAAAGTTAAAAGCTTGCCTTGGGTAAAAGATGCTAGTGTGAGCAGAAGTTATTTTCCGAATGTGATTCATATCTGTATCCGAGAGAAAAAAGTAAAATCAATTTGGCAATATAAAAATGAATTTTATCCGATAGACGAGGATGGTAAAATAATTGAAACGGAATATGTTTTGCAAAAAAATATATTACAAATTGTTGGAGAGGGCGCTCCTGAGCATATCAATGATTTGTTAAAAATAATAGAAAAAGACTCAGAGCTTTTTTCGCGGGTGAAGGTGGCTAATTTTGTTTCAAGACGCCGTTGGAACCTTATTTTTGACGATGTACTGAATGGTATTACGGTTAAATTGCCGGAAGAAGATATGGATGTGGCTTGGAAAAAATTAGTGAAATTAGATAAAACTCGCGGTATTCTTAAACGTAAATTAACTTTCATTGATTTAAGATTAAAAAATAAGGTTATTGTAAAAATCAGTAACAATGAAGTTAAACACTGATAAAAGTTTGAGGATATTTCGCCGTGAATCGTTCCACTATTGCCGCCTTGGATATTGGATCATCAAAAGTTTGTTGTCTTATAGCTCATGTGAATAAAGACAAAAAAATAAATATTGTCAGTTATGGTTATAATGCATCCAAAGGAATTAAAAACGGTGTAATCACAGATATTAATCAGGCGACTATTTCTGTTTGTAATGCTGTGGAAACCGCTGAGCAAATGGCTGGAAGTCAAATCGAAAGCGTTATTATTAATGTTTCGGGTGATAAGACAAGCAGCCGATTGCGTAGTGCTTCTATAAATTTAAAAGAAAATCATCCCATTAGCGAAGCGGATATTATTAAAGTTCGTGATAGAGTTGTTAGCAAGGTTAATGTCGAAAATAATGAGCTGATTCATTGCCTCTCAACGGGGTATAGAATTGATGGCGGAGAGGATGTTAAAGACCCGATGAATATTTATGGCGAAGAGCTTTCGGCAGGTATTTTGTTGGGAATGTATCCTCATGTTTTGTATAAAAATTTGGCGTCAGTGGTGGAAGCAGCGCATTTGGATATTGAAAATAAAGTTCTTTCCGCCTATGCGTCAGGGATGGCTTGTTTGGTTGAAGACGAGCGCGAGTATGGCGCGACAATTATAGATATAGGCGGGGGCACAACCAGTATGGCAACATTCAAAAACGGTGTTCCTGTTGCTTTTTCAACGTTGCCAGTGGGCGGAATTAATATTACCAAAGATATTACACAAGGTCTAACAACATCATTTGCACACGCCGAAGACTTAAAGAACAGGCATGGGTGCGCTTTTTTGGTTAGTCATGATGAATATGAAAGTATAAATGTTTATCCTTTGGGTGAAGAAGATGACAGTTCTATACGGCAAATGCATCGTTCTGATTTGATCAAAATTATAGCTCCTCGGGTTGAAGAAATTTTTGAAATGGTGGCGCGTAAATTAGCCCAACAAGGCTTGCAAAATCATCCAAACCACCGTGTTGTTTTGACGGGCGGAAGCAGTCAACTACCAGGAATCAGAGATGTCGCGTCTGTTATTTTGGATAAGCAGGTGCGTTTGGGCGGTCCGCGTAATATTCAAGGAATACCTGAGATTATAAACAACCCAACATTTTCAACAGCGCTTGGACTTTTATATTTGGCGACAACCAATATGGAGCGCAAACCAAAAAAAATAATCAATCGTCCGGCAGGTGGAAGCGGATTTTTTTCAAAAATTTTTAATTGGATAAAGCAAAATTCTTAAAATAGTAACAAAAACTTAATCTATTTTCGTTATATATAGCCTATATTTGTGAATTTTCTGAACAGGGAGAAAAGTAGATGTCTATAAAATTGGGAGTTGCCGATACAACGGTGTCGCATTTAAAACCTCGTATTGCTGTTATTGGTGTTGGCGGCGGCGGTGGAAACGCTGTAAACAATATGATTGCCCAAAATTTGGAAGGGGTTGATTTTATTGTGGCCAACACAGATGCTCAAGCATTGGCACATTCTTCCGCTAGTCGCAAAATTCAATTGGGTCTTGAAATAACCCAAGGACTGGGTGCGGGAGCTCGTCCCGAAGTTGGTAAAATTGCCGCCGAAGAAGCTAAAGAAGAAATTTCTCGCGAGCTTGATGGCGTGAATATGGTGTTTATTACTGCCGGCATGGGTGGTGGTACGGGGTCTGGCGCAGCTCCGGTTGTGGCTCATATAGCCAAGGAAAAAGGTATTTTAACTGTTGGGGTTGTGACAAAGCCGTTTGCTTTTGAAGGTCGTAAACGTATGGAAACAGCCGAAAGTGCTCTTGCCACTTTTACCAGTGAAGTTGATAGCATTATAGTTATTCCAAATCAAAATTTATTTAGAATTGCAGATAAAAATACAACATTGGCTGATGCCTTTTTAATGGCGGATGACGTGCTTTATTCCGGCGTACGTTCAATCACAGATTTAATGATGATGCCAGGGTTGATTAATTTGGATTTTGCCGATGTCAAAAATATTATGCAAGATAAAGGCAAGGCTATTATGGGAACAGGCGAGGCTGAAGGTGAGAATAGAGCGCAGGAAGCCGCAAAACAAGCGTTGTCTAATCCATTGCTAGATGATTGCACTATGCACGGCGCTAAAGGCGTGTTGATAAATATTACCGGTGGCGATGATATCACACTTATGGAAATTGATGAAGCTGCGTCAATTATAAAAGAAGAAGTTGACGAT
>JBNMLT010000101.1:0-4961 GCA_050874965.1 Alphaproteobacteria bacterium | reverse complement strand
TGGCGGAATGATAGGGGATGCCGACAGTTTTTACATTTCGGTCAAAAATGAGCTGTGGCGCGATATAGATGTCTGTCAAAACAACACTGTTTTGTGGAATTAATGAAGAGTTTTGAGGAAGCAGTGGTTCATATTTAAATGAAAACAACAAAAATAATACCACGTAAATGTAACCGAAAGCCAAAGATTTCTCTGTTTGCGAAGGAGTGGCTGGGCTGAATAATTTGTTAGTGAACAAAATGTTTAAATAAACTAAAACACACAGTTCATAAGGAATAAAGCGTTGTGCGGAAAGCAATAAAATAACAAAAAATCCAAACAAAAATACCAGATTTTGTTCAACACTGCGCTGAAAAGACGGTTTATAAAACAAAACCAAAGAGGCTAAAACTGTTTCAAAAACAATCATCTCAATCAAATACGGAAATTTCCAAAACGGTTTCATTTCCGTGATGAATGGGATAAAGTGCGTTTTTATATATTCATCATAAACTGGAGTAAAGATAACCGACGTTCCAAAAATCAAACAGAGTATGCCTAAAGAAGCAAGAGCGCTTGCGCCAAGACCGCAAATTTTGTCGGTTGCGGATTTTAGGTTGAACATTGCTAAAATGTAAAAAGACAGACAAATAAGTCCGGTTAAAACAACATGAATTGCGGAAAGTCGGGTGTTTTCAAACGATAAATAGCCTTTATACGGTGGGTTTAGTAAAAAAGCAAACGCGGTGGCAATAAAAAGTCCCAAAGAATAGATTTTGAGCGCGGATATGGAAATTTTGTCTTTAAGCAAACTGAGACAGAGTATTCCTAAAATGGCTGCTACAAAAATTACCCCCTCAACAGCGGAAGAAATCCAAATTCCAAATCCGGCTAAAATTCCGGCAAAAAATAATATTTTCAAACGCTTTGCCGAAAGGTTTAGCAAAACCGCACTAATGTTATAGGCAAAAAACAAAGTAATAACCGAATGATGGTCGGGACGAGTAAAATCGAAAACGTCGTCAAACTTTGCAAAAAACATCAAAGAAAGCATGAGTGCGAAAAATAAATTTTTTAATGTTGGTTTTATATAGGGCTTTAATCCCCAAAAAATGGTGAGCAAACTCAAAAACAGACAGAGTGGAGATAGCAGCATTCCAGCATAAAACACAGCGTCTTTGATCGAAAAAAATGGTAAAAAAGGTATGGTTAAAACACCCCAGATCAGGTCAAGCAAACGTGTAAAGTGCAATACTTCGCCAAACGGGTAGTTGCTAAAAGGATAAATTTGTTCATACCATTGAAAATGTTGCAACCAATACAGTAAACGTGTGGCGTGGGTGTAACAATCTGTGTCAACATAAAAAAGCTGATGAAATTGCAGATATGTAAGAAAAATGTCACTGCCTGTATAAAGTGTCGTAATTGCAAAAATCCACCAATAGAAGTTATTTACAAAGCTGTTGCATAGCCAAACAGATAATTTTTTCATTAGGTTAGACTCTTTAGTAGTTGCGGTAACAGATCAACGGTGGATTTAGCCGCGTTTTTCCAAAAATCAGCGTATTGTTGTTCGGAAAAAGAATGCTCCGGAATATCACTTATTTGTCGCAAGCAGAGCAGTGGGGTTTTATAAACATAACAAGTTTGGGCAATGGCCGCGCTTTCCATATCCACAGCCAAAGCGGTTGGAAAATGCTGGCAGATATCGTCCAGCTCTTTTGTTTTGGTTATAAATTTATCTCCACAGCAAATAAGTCCATGTTTAAAAGATGAAAGTTTTGCGACAAGTTTCGGTTCTGAGTGATAAGTGGCTGGAAAATCTTGAATTTGTCCATAGGCGTTAGGCTCTCCGCACCATACATCATGATAAACAATATCGTCGCCGACAATATATTCTCCAATGTTTAGTTTGTTGTTTAATCCGCCGGAAATTCCGATATTTAAGATAAAATCTGGCGCAAATGTTTCGATTATATCGGCTGCGCAAAGAGCGGCGTTGACTTTGCCAATGCCGGAAACAACCGCAAATAGTTCGCAATTTTCCAAAATGCCGCGATAAAAAGTGTGGATTTTGCCTTTTTGTGATGTAAATTTGGATACAGTTGAGGCAAAAAGTTCCAATTCTTTATTCATAGCAAAAATAATGCCGATTTTTTTCATTATTCAAACTCCTTTTATTTTAAGGTAATAAATATTGAAATATTTCGCAACATAAAACTTGACAATGCACAGAATGTGAGGCTAATAATTGGGTAGCGGGAATGACAACCGCAATGTGGATTTATAACCAACTTGTCCAGCAGTCAAATGGACTAAAAAGGAGAAAAAAATGATAAAGACAGCTGAAGCTGTGTCTTTGGGACACCCTGATAAAATTGCAGATTACATTTCAAGTTATATTTTGGACAGATGTTTAGAACAAGACGCGTCTGTGCGTTATGGCGTTGAAGTTATGGTAAAAAATCAAACCGTGGTGTTGGGTGGCGAAATCAGCGGTAAAATTTCGTTTGAATATATGGAAGAGCATGTGCGTCAAGCCGTGCGTGAAATTGGATATGACACAAGATATGCAAAAATATGGGGCGATAACGCTATTAATGCCGACAAATTGCGTGTTCTTGATTTGCTTAGTTGTCAATCATCTGAAATTGCGCATGGCGTGGCTAAAGATGGTTGGGGAGATCAAGGCATTTTTGTTGGCTATGCTTGTCAAGGCGTTGGCAATATTCCGACAGAATTGTATATGGCGCGGCATTTATGCAAAGCTTTATATGAGAAAGCTCGATTAAGTGATAATCTGGGTCTGGATATTAAAACACAGATTAGCATGGAAGATGGTCAGATAAAAACCGCCGTGGTGGCAATCCCTATGAAACAGCATGAGGATTTGCGCTTGTTTATTGCTGAAGTTTTGAGCCAAGAACCTGAAAAGCTGATTGTTAATGGCACTGGATGTTATGTTTGTCATTCCAGTGTGGCGGATTGCGGTGTTACCGGACGTAAATTGGCATGTGATTTTTATGGAGCATCTTGTCCGATTGGGGGAGGCTCTCCTTGGACAAAAGACGCCAGTAAAGCGGATTTAACGCTGAACGTGTATGCGCGGCGCTTGGCTGTCCAAAATTTGTCTGATAATGATGAGGCTTTTGTTTATTTAGCCTCTTGTATTGGTCGTCCTGAGCTGTTAAACGCCGTTTTAACAACACGAAAAGGCGAAAAATATAGCCATAAAACTCTAGCAATTGAAAGTCGTCCGTCAATATTAATTGAACGCTTGGGCTTAAATAAGCCTGTTTTTGCAGAGTTTTGCCGGAATGGTTTGGTCTAATGCCGCTTGACAAGCTGGGCTGATTGCCGTATTTTGTCCTCAAGTTTTTAATTTGAGGACATTTTATTGATGAAAAGACAAGAATTGTTAGCGCCGGCCGGAGATATTGAAGCCGGTTATGCTGCTCTTTATTATGGTGCGGACGCTGTTTATTTAGGGTTGCCAAAATTTTCAGC
Source organism: Alphaproteobacteria bacterium (assembly GCA_050874965.1). Classification (GTDB taxonomy): domain Bacteria; phylum Pseudomonadota; class Alphaproteobacteria; order RF32; family CAG-239; genus RUG410. Next base: position 1,475 of record JBNMLT010000101.1, on the reverse strand, counting down.
CCGTGCCACGGCTACTAATTTTGACGAGCCGGCGTTAAATGAATTTACGGCATATGCGCATTATCTAAAACGCAAAGTTTACGCGGCAATTAATACGGTTTTGCAAGAGGATGAGCTGGGTGATTTGCTGCAAATGTTGGATATGTGTGCGCGTTGTCGTATAGATGGTGTCATTTTGCAGGATTTGGGCGTGGCACGCGTGATGCGCGAAAAATATCCGCAGATTGAACGTCATGCCAGCACGCAAATGGCTGTGCATAATAAAGAAGGTGCTTTGTTTTTGCAAAAAATGGGGTTTAAACGGGTGGTTTTGGCTCGAGAATTGACACTGTCCGAAATTAAAGAAATTGCCGCTATTCCAAATTTGGAAACCGAAGCTTTTATTCATGGCGCGCTTTGTTATTCTTATAGCGGATTGTGTCAGTTTTCTGCTTTGGAATATGGACGTAGCGCCAATCGGGGAAAATGTTTGTATCCGTGTCGCTCTCGTTTTGAATGCGGTGGAAAAAAAGCGCATTTTTTCTCAATGAAAGATATGGCATTGCAAGAAAAAGTACTGCAAATGCCTGTGACATCTTTGAAAATTGAGGGACGTAAGAAATCTGCATTGTATGTGGCGGCTGTAACCGATTATTATCGTCGAATTCTAGATGGTGAAGGCGCAGATGTTGAGCGAGAAGAACGTATAAAGCAAATTTTTTCTCGTCCATGGTGCAAATTCCATTTTAATGGCAAAAATAAGGATGTTATAGATCGAAATTTTGTTGGACATCGCGGTTTGCAAGTGGGAATGGTCGAACAGTGTAAAAATGGTTGGATGCGTTTTACAACAACGCACAAAATTGCTCGTTACGATGGTTTGCAAATAGATATTCCCGACCGAGAAAAGCCTTTTGGATTTTCAGTACAAAAGTTGCGCGTGAATAAGCAAAATGTTTTTGAAGTAAAATCCGGCTCTATGGCAGAAGTTGAGTTGCCAGCTCAATGTCCAAAACTTGATAAAGGATGGACAATTTATCTGGCTTCGGCAAGTGAAGTTAAAGGAGCTTATCATTATGAAAAGCCTAAATCTGGATTGTATCGTAATACCAATGATATAGATGTTAAAGTTAAAGTTTATGATAATTGTATAACTGCTTCTTGTGATGGTTATTTTGCAAAAGTTGAGGGTGAATTTGCCCCGACAAATAATCCTCAAAAAAGCACTGAGGCAATTCAGTCCGCATTTGCCAAAACTGGTGATACAAACTTTAATTTAGTTGGATTACATATTGAAAATACAAAAAAATTATTTACTCCATTATCATTACTGAATGAGTTGAGAAGAAAACTCTATGGGCAAATTAAATTTGAACAACCAATCGTAACTTTGCCTAAAACGGAAATCTGTCAAAAAGCAAATTGGCAACCAAAATTTGCGGTAAAAGTTGATGATATTAACTATTTGAATAAATTAGATTTAGATAGTATAAGTG
>JBNMLT010000100.1:0-4964 GCA_050874965.1 Alphaproteobacteria bacterium | reverse complement strand
AGATGAAAAAGTAAAAGAAGTTGAAAAAATAAATAAAGATTATAATGATATCTTGGGATCTTTTAATAAAATTAGTTCAACTTTGGCGGAAATAAAGTAATTTTATGAGGCGATATGAATATAAAAGTCGGAAATATTGGTTTGATTGTAGCATTAATGTTTTCTTGTAACGTTTATGCCCAAACTTTTGCTCCTGATTCAAAAAATGCTCGTCAGCCGGTTACTAGTTCGGCAACACCAAAAAAAGATGCGGCAATGCAAACCAAAACAAATGAGAAAAACGCAAAAAACGAGCCTATTTTTGATGAGAATGGAGCGCCGAACATTGTTGTGAAAAACTTTGATGATTTGGATAAAGAAGAAACCAAAACGCCAAGAAACGAAAGAGCCGTTTACAGCTTTAAGATTATTGACGGCGAGCCTGTTTTTGAGGATGAGTCGCGTTCCATATTGATTTCTTATGGCAATTATCAGGTTCATAAAAGTTTTGACAATTGGGTTCGTTGCTCGTTGCGGATTTATGTTGTCAATGATTTAACCGAAAAAATTACAAATTTTAGCTTTAAACTTCATTGGCCAGATATGAGCACAGCGGTGCAAATGAATAAGTTGAATCCTGGCGTCAGTACCTATAAAGATATTGTTTTGTTGGGGGATGGATGCTTTCATATAGATAAAATTCCGACCATAGAAGTTAACCGATGCCGTGTCAAAGGCATGACGCAGGAACAATGTGCCGATGCCGTTAAATGGTTCAAAGGAAAATAAAGGAGAGGCTGAGCCCTCTCTTTTTTATTGATTAAATACGAAAAATGTCCTATAATATAATTGATTAAATTAAGTATTATAGAAGAAATTTTGTTTATAAGTTATGTATAAAAGTTTCGTGTTTTTCTTTTTGGGGAGAACATCTATTTTGCTTTAAGTTTTTTTAATTCAATTTATGTTAAATCTCTAAATATTTTAGATATGGGACTTTTTATCGCCTTTATAGTTTTATTTGTTTGGGGTGTTTTAGCAAATAAGGATTTTTCTACTCTTGGAGAAATCTTTTGGCAGATTGTCGCTATCTTGTTTTTTTACTGGATAGGGACACTTTTTGCCCCAATCAGTGAGTGCATGGGTGCTTCTTTTAACATAAGCACTGTAATTGCAGGGATTTGCTATATCATCTCTGCAATACTTGCAATCATGCGCATATGCGTATGGCTGAGATAGAAACGAAAGAAGACAAGGTATCACGGTTGATTTTTCAAATGTATGTTTGGAAAATTGCCGTGATATTTTTTATACAAAAAACATGTTCTTTTGTTAAAATTTAATTGAATATTTAATAATTCGTGTTAATTTACAGCCAACTAAACAAAAATTGCAATTTAATTAAGGTCTTATACAAATGGAAACACAAACTCTTTCAGATGTTGCGCAAACAGCAACGGAACAGATGTCTTTATGGGATATGGTTTGGTCGTCTGACACCATTACCAAAGTGGTTATGATTGGCTTGATTGCCGTTTCAGTATGGTCATGGGCGATTATAATGGAAAAATTTGCCACCTTGCGTCAGGTGCGCAGTTTGTCTAAAAAATTTGAGGAGGCCTTTTGGTCAGGAGGTTCGTTGGACAGACTTTTCGAAGCAATCGGCAATCGTCCGCGCGACCCGATGTCTTCCATGTTTGTGGCGGCAATGCGCGAGTGGAAACGCAACACTTTAATGAAAGGTAAAACTGATCGCAGTATTCGTGGTGTTTCTTTGCAACAACGTATTGAAAAGGCAATGATGGTGTCCATGGATAAAGAATTGGATGGTTTGGACACACATTTGGGCTTTTTGGCGACAACCGGTTCGGTGGCGCCGCTTATTGGTTTGTTTGGTACCGTTTGGGGTATTATTAACAGCTTTAACGCTATTGCTGCCACGCAAAGTAATTCTTTGTCAGCCATGGCTCCTGGTATTGCTGAAGCCTTGTTTACAACTGCGTTTGGTCTGATTGCGGCTATTCCGGCGGTGGTGGCTTATAACGCCATAACCACGGCAATTGATCGCTATGCTAAAAAGTTGGAAAATTTTATGGCTGAGTTTTCAACAATTTTATCTCGAGAGATTGATGAAACAACTTTAAAAGCTGATATGGCGGGAGAATAATATAATGGCTTTTATGCAAAATTCTTTATACACTCGTCGTCAATCTCGCCGCAAAGCCGATGTTAATATCACCAATTTAATGGATGTGATGATGGTTTTGCTGGTGGTTTTTATGGTGGCGGCGCCGTTGATGACTTCCGGCATTCCTTTGGATTTGCCAAAAGTCGGCGGTAAAAGTTTAGAGGGTAATGAAACCTCGGTTAATATCAGCGTGGATAAAGATGGCTACTATTACATTGGTGAAACTGTGGTGAATGACGAGGATATATTGGAACGTTTAAAAGGTATCAAGGGCGCTAATGACGCCTTGTCTGTGACAATTTCCGGTGATACCACCACTTCGTATGGAAGAGTTATCGGCTTGATGGCCATGTTGAAAGAAGCCGGATATGACAAAGTTGGTTTAAAAACTGAAGCTAAGCCGTATGCAGGTAAAAACGCGGGAAAAAATAAGACGAAAAGTAAGAAATAACGACAGATGAACAAGTACTTAAAACAATCGATAATTTTGCATATAGCGGTGTTTGTGCTCTTTATGATTGATTTGCCAAGTTGGCATCATGACATGACATTGGGCAGCGCGCCGATTATTGTTGATTTGTCGCAAGTACGTATTGATGAAATGACTAATTTGCCGTCAAAAGCCGAATTTGGACCGGAAGACCGCAAAGCAACCGTGGCTGAGCGTAAAAAAGAAGAGCAATACACTAAAGACACAGCTCCAGAACCGGAGCCTGAACCAGTTAAATCAGAAGAAAAATCAGCTCCCGAAAAACAGCCGGATGTTGCGCCGGATGAAAAACCAACTGAAGTCAAACAAGATTATTTAGAAGCGCCAAAGCCGGAAAAAAAGCCAGAAAAGAAACCTGAACCTAAACCTACGCCAAAGAAACCGCCGGTTCCAAGTTCTAAGCCAAAACCAAAACCGCAAACAAAACCGGATAATAAACCGAAAGATACAAAAAAAGACAAACCTAAGGAAAAGGCCGCTTTACAAAGCAGCGCTCTCAAAAGTTTGATGCAAGAAATTGATAATACTAAAAATTTGGATATAGGGGAAACCACACAAAGCGCAATGATAAAAGAGGGTACTCAAGTAAATAATATGGGTATTGAGGGTGGTGACAGCAATGGTTCATATTTGAGTGATCTGACCATTACAGAAACAGACGCCATCGCCAGTTTGCTTCGTCAAAATTGGAATCTTGATCCAGGGGCGATTGGTTTGGAAAATATGCGTGTGGAAATCAGAGTGCATTTAAATCGAGATGGCAGTATTAAAAAAATAGAATTTTTGGATATGGGACGTTTTAATTCCGATCCAAGTTATCGTTCGGTTGCCGAAAGTGCGCAACGCGCCATTATTGCCACTCAACAAGTGTTTAAAGATGTTTTTGCCGGCAAATATTCGGGCAATTATGATAATTGGAGTACCTTGCGTTTGAATTTTGATCCTTTGGATAAAGGTGTAAATTAAAAAGTCGAATTTCAGCTCAGTATAAGAATATGAAAAAAGCTTCAAAGTGGCTGGACTTTGAAGCTTTTAAGTACCTTCTAGTTTTATCAGTAGTTTTCTTCGTGAATTTCAAAATAGCTTTGCGGATGAGCGCAAACAGGGCAAACTGCCGGAGCTTCCATCCCTACGACAATATGTCCACAGTTGCGGCATTCCCAAACTTTTACACTTGATTTGGCAAAAACTTGTTTTGTTTCAATATTTTTCAGCAAAGCTTTGTATCTTTCTTCGTGGTGCTTTTCAATAGCGGCAACAGCACGGAATTTTTCAGCCAATGCGGAAAAACCTTCTTCTTCAGCTGTTTTGGCAAAGCCGTCATACATATCTGTCCATTCATAGTTTTCGCCGGCAGCCGCTTGTTGCAAGTTAGAGGCGGTGTTTCCTAAACCACCTAGTTCTTTAAACCACATTTTGGCATGCTCTTTTTCGTTATCTGCTGTTTTAGTGAACAAGGCTGAAATTTGTTCATAACCTTCCTTTTTAGCTACGCTGGCAAAATAGGTATATTTGTTGCGGGCTTGACTTTCTCCGGCAAACGCTGTTTGCAGGTTTTTTTCAGTTTGCGTACCTTCATATTTATTTGTCATTTTCAGTTCCTTTTATATTTTTACAATTATCACAAATATAGTTGATGTTAAGGCTATAAGAAATAAGTTCGCCGTTAAGTTGGCGTTCAATATTTTCTTTTATCCCAGAAACAACAATATCCGAGATTCTTCCGCATTTGGCACAAACCAGATGATCATGCTCCGGTAACATTTTGTCATAACAATCAATTTGTTTAGGCAGACAAATTTTACGAATCAGATTATCTTTCAAAAGTGCGTTTAGATTGTTATAAACAGTGGCGCGAACAATAGAGGGCATTGTTTTTTGCGCAAGTGCAAAAATTTTTTCTGCCGTGTAATGATCACAGGCGCTGTTTATAATATCTAAAATAAGTTGCTTTTGTTTTGTCATAATTTCCCAAATTTAGAATGATTCTAAAAAAAGATATATACTAAAGAAAAATAAAAAGCAAGAAAAAAATAATTTGTTGCTGCGAATATTTAAATATCACACGTTTTGAGTCACGCATGTCATAAGTGTTATAGTTGTTCAGGGATTTTGATTGCCAAAACATGGATGATTAAAAGAGGTTGGTTTTGCATAATGCCATCCTCCTTTTGAGGGAAAAGCAGGGCGTCAGAAAAGTTTATAGCAAATATTGTAATAACAAAAATAATCAGAAAAGTTATTGCCGTGTTGCGGTGTTATTCTGATGATGGTGTGGCCGCTTTTTTCTAGCAAATATTCTTTTTT
>JBNMLT010000099.1:0-5016 GCA_050874965.1 Alphaproteobacteria bacterium | reverse complement strand
GTGCGAATCGAAGTCACAAATCCTGAACTGCCAATTATGGATGGAAGCGCCAAAGTTTTTTATGAACAATTGAAACAGATTCCGTTGAAAAATTTGTCGGCAAAGCGCACATATTTGAAGGTGTTGCGCAAAGTTGAGTTTGTTGATGACAAGGGCGCAAAAGTTATTTTGACACCTGCGGACAAGTTGAATATTCATTTTACAATTGATTTTCCATCAAAAATTGTTGGACATCAAGAATTTTCCGGTGAAATAACCGAAGATGTGTTTGCGCAAAAAATTGCGCCGGCTCGAACATTTTGCGAAAAATATCAAGTGGATTATTTGCGCTCGATTGGATTGATTAAAGGGGGAAGTCTGGAAAACGCCGTTGTTTTGGATGGTGAAAAAATTTTAAACAAGGGTGGTTTTAGAGTGGAAAAAGAGGCTGTTCATCACAAAGTGTTGGATTGTATTGGCGATATGTATACGGCGGGGCATCGATTGGTGGCTCAAGTTGAGGCGGAACGCTCCGGACATTTTCATAACAATGAAATATTGAAAATTTTGTTTTCTGATCCAAATAATTATCAGTTGATAGAGGAATAAAATTATGAAAAAAATTCTGGGATTGCTTGGCATTTTGTGTTTAGCCGCTTGTGCTTCTGATAAAATAAAAGAAAATCCTTCGGTTGAAGAATTGTATAATGTGGCTTTTGACGATTTAGAAAAAACAAAATATAAAAAAGCCGCTGAAGAATTTGAGCGGGTGGAAATTGAACACCCTTATTCTCAATGGGCTGTTAAAGCTAAGTTGATGGGGGCGTATGCTTATTATAAAAATGAAAATTATGATGATGCGGTCTTGGCTTTGGATCGTTTTATTAAATATCATCCCGGAAACAAAGACGCGGCATATGCCTATTATTTGAAAGGCATGTGCTATTATGACCAAATTTCTACCGCCGATAAAGATCAAGCAGATACAAAAAAAGCAGAGGAAGCGTTTAATCGGTTGATTATGTTGTATCCTAACAGCGAATACGCCGCTGATGCCCGTAAAAAAGTTAATCTGACCGAGGATTATAAGGCGGGGCAGGAAATGATTATTGGCCGTTACTATCTGAACAATGGCAACTATTTATCAGCATTGAATCGTTTTAACGTGGTTTTGGAAAATTATCAAACTACGGTGCAAATTGAAGAGGCTTTATACCGTCAGGTGGAAATTTACGGTATTTTGGGCTTGAATAAATATGCTGACGGTTACTATAAGATTTTGCGCAACAATTATCCGGACGGCGAATGGACGGCTAAAGCGTCTAAAGTAATGGAAAAAATCAATAATTTTCAAGCTCAAAAATCCGTTACCTCAAAACAAGCTGTGGAAGGTCAAGAGGAAAATACCTCAAGTCGTTGGTTCGACTGGTTTAAGTCGGATGAGCAGCCGACAGAAAAAGTTGAAGCTCCGAAAGCGGAAAAGACGGCGGAAGAGGTAAAAGCTGAAACTTCAAGCAGCTGGTTTAGCTGGTTTAAATCTGACGAACAGCCCGATGAGGCAATAGAGGAAATTGCTGTTGAGGTTGAAGAAGAACAACCTCAAACCGAAACGGTAAAAACCGAAGAAAAAGAGCCGGTAAATAGCGTCAAAGTTTCGCATAAATCACAAGTCGGGGATATTATCAGCGGCAATCGGAAGGACAAAAAATAATGCTAAAATCCTTATCAATTAGAAATGTTGTTTTGATTGATAAATTGGACTTGGATTTCCAAAAAGGCTTCAGTGTTTTAAGTGGGGAAACCGGAGCGGGGAAATCTATTTTGTTGGATTCGGTCGGGTTGTTGCTTGGCAAACGCGCCGAGGTCGGGATGATTCGCGGCGGTTGCGACAAACTTTCGGTTTGCGGTAGCTTTGAAATTGCCGATAAAAAAGGCGAATTGGCGGCGCTGTGCGCTGATTATGATTTGGATTTTGACAATGAAATCATTATCAAACGTACCTTAAATCAAGACGGCAAAGGAAAAATATTTTTTAATGACCAGCCGATTACGCAAAAACTTCTGAAAGAAATCGGCGGTTATTTGGTGGAAATTCACGGACAGTTTGATAATCAAGGCTTGCTTAATCCGGCAACGCATTTGAGCGTGTTGGATAACTACGGGACGTATCAAGACAAAATTGCCGCAATGAAAACAGCCTTTGGGGCATACAAAAAAGCCAAAGACGCCCGCCAAAACGCCGAGGCGCAGATTGCCAAAGACAAAGCAGATGAAGAAAATTTGCAACATTGGATAGATGAATTTCAAAAGGTTCAACCACGTGAAAATGAGCTTGACGAACTGGAGGAAAAACGTCATCAGATGATGAATGCCGAAAAAATTCTGGAAAATCTCGACACGGCATACAAGGCTATGAGTCAAGGAGCGGTGCAGAGTTCGTTGCGTCAGGCGCAAGCGGCAATAGCGCGGGTTAACAGTTTGCTAAACGGCAAGTTTGACAATATTTATGCTTTGTTGGATACGGCTTTGGTAAACGCCGATGAGGCAAGCGGAGAAATTGAAGCCGCTTCAAACGAAGTCAGCCTGAATCAAAATGAGTTGGACGCGGTGGAAGAACGTTTGTTTGTTTTAAAGGCGTTGGCGCGCAAACACAACACCACGGTTGCGGAATTGCCAAGCGTTTGGGCGCAAATGGAAAAGAGTTTGCAAAATTTACAACAAGGAGAGGATAATATAGAAAATTTGCGCAATCTTGAAGAAGTTGCTCGCAAAGACTATGTTAAAAAAGCCACGGAAGTGAGTCAAGCTCGATTAGCCACAGCATTGAAACTTGATGGTAAAATTCAAGCGGAATTGCCTGATTTGAAAATGGATAAAGCGCGCTTTATGACGAAAATTTCCGACAAACCAGAAAATTTATGGAATGAAAATGGTAGTGATGAAGTTTGCTTTATGGTTTCAACCAATCCCAACACCCCGTATGGTTCACTGAGTAAAATTGCCTCCGGTGGTGAATTGGCACGTTTTATGTTGGCTTTGAAGGTTAATTTAGCGCAAAGTTCGCAAGTTGAAACAATGATATTTGACGAGGTGGATACAGGTATTGGTGGAGCAACGGCTCAGGCGGTTGGTGAAAAATTGGCTAAGCTGGGAGAAAAAGTGCAAGTGCTTGTTGTGACTCACTCACCACAGGTGGCGGCGCAAAGCAAATATCATTTTAAGGTGGAAAAAACAACAATAGATAATGTGACAACCACAAGTTTGAGGAAATTGTCGGCAACAGAAAAAATGGAAGAAGTGGCGCGAATGTTGTCTGGTGAACAAATTACGAATGAAGCCCGAGCGGCGGCAAAGGTTTTGATAGGAGCTTAAATGCCAGATATAAAACACGGTATAGAAGTTATTAAAAATAATGTAAAAATTGCTCCGGTTAATCCCGGAGTTTATCGTATGTTGGATAAAAACGGCAAAGTTTTGTATGTGGGCAAAGCTAAAAGCATTAAGAAAAGGATTGTTGCTTACACGCATTTTGAAAAACTTCCCGATCATATAAAACGTATGGTTTCCGAAGTTGATCGTATGGAATTTATCATTGTGGAAAATGAGGCTAAGGCTCTTTTGATGGAAAATGATTTAATTAAAAAGTTGGAGCCTAAATATAATATTTTGTTAAAAGATGACAAAACTTTTCCGCATTTGATGATAAATTTGCAAGATGAGTTTCCCGCTTTGCGCAAAAGCCGTGGTGCGCGCCGCGACAGGTGTAAATATTTTGGACCTTTTGCCAATGCAACGGCGGTGAACAATGTGATGGATTTGGCGCAAAAAGCTTTTCGCCTGCGTTCTTGCCGTGACAGTGTTTTTCATAACCGCGAACGGCCGTGCATGTTGTATCAAATCAAGCGTTGCAGCGCTCCTTGCGTTGGAAAAATAAGCAAAGAGGAATATCATCAGTTAGTTCTTGATGTGGTTGCGTTTTTAGAAGGAAAAGATACAGCTTTAAAAGAAGAATTATCGGCGCAAATGCAAAAGGCTAGTGAAAAAATGAATTTTGAATTAGCCATTGTTTTGCGTGATAGAATACGGGCTTTAAGCAGTATTCAGGGTGGTTCTAATGTTGAATACGCCAATATTCAGTCGGTGGATGCCGTGGCAGTGGCAAAATACAAAAATATGGTGTGTATTCAGGTCTTTTTTGTGCGTTCGGGGCAGAATTGCGGTAATATTCCGTATTTTCCCAAACAAGCGGCGGATATGTCGGAAACTGAAATTTTGGAAGGTTTTTTAAGCACTTTTTACGCTGATCATGCGGCTCCCAAAGAAATTTTAATTTCCACGCCTTTGGACAATGTTGAATTTTTAGAAAAAGCGTTGGGTTGTGCCATAAGTTATTATCAAAAAGGCAATAAAGCTAAATTGATTGAGCGGGCTCGTGAAAACGCCCAAGCGGCTATTGAACGTAAATTAGCGGAAACGGCCTCGGTGGAATCCAACCTTTATGAAATGCAGAAATATTTTGATTTACCACGTTTACCACAGCGTATTGAAATTTATGACAATTCGCACAATCAGGGGAGTTTTGCCGTTGGAGCCATGGTTGTGGCAACACCGGAAGGTTTTGATAAAAAATCATATCGAACTTTTAATATAAAATATACGGAAAACACCCATGATGATTTTGCCATGATGAAGGAAGTGTTGTTGCGACGTTTTGAACGCATGACGCCGGAAAATCGTCCCGATGTTATTTTGCTTGATGGTGGTTTAGGGCAATTGCACGCCGTGCACGAGGCGCTTGCTGGCCATAATTTAAGCGGTATAACGATTATTGCCATTTCAAAAGGTCCGGAACGCAATGCCGGAAAAGAATTTTATCATGTTTTGGGGCGTGAAAGTTTTGCGCTGCCATATCAATCGCCAATAGCTTTTTATTTGCAAAATTTGCGTGATGAGGCGCATCGTTTTGCCATTGGCACGCATCGTAAAAAACGGGAAAAATCAATTTATAAGTCACGAATCGATGACATCGAGGGGATT
>JBNMLT010000098.1:0-5121 GCA_050874965.1 Alphaproteobacteria bacterium | reverse complement strand
ATTACGACCTTAATTATGAATACCTCAGCATAGACCCCAACGACCCGACAATTACTAACCGCGTACTAACAATAATGCTTGTAGATGAATACTAATTAAAAAGGACGATTTTCATCAATAAATTTAATTTTTTTATAATGCAGGTCAAAAATAAGCAAAACTATTTCTACCGGTAATTTTCCCCGCCTAAACACTTTTTTAATCTCATCATCAATTCGATAATTTTCAAAATATTCTTTATTTGTCAGATATTCTCTGGAACATTGGCAATATTGTTCTGTTTTAGCGATACGGCTTTTACTTGGCAATAATCCTGCGTTCATCGCAATTTCATCTAAAAATACATAACGATTGGGATTAGCCAAAATATATGCAAATACTTTTTCAATATTACTTTGTTTACAACCTTTAAACTTATAGCTCCAAAAAACTTTATTGTTTTTTCTCAACACCAGTTTTCGTTTTTTCTGATTATAAACTAATTTTACGTTGTTTGTTGTAACTTTTGACATCTCAATCCCTTTTACTTTTGTTGTTGGAAATTCACCGTAAAAGGATGAGCTATAAAACCAAACTATATACCTCTTCCTCCTCAAGAACAATATTCTCGCGGCGAAGAGGGGTTCGGTCATCGTTAATGAAAAAATATCACCCAAGATGTTTATAAACCCGCTCCAATGAAAGCCATCTTGGTTAAAACAACATAGTTAGATTGGCATAAAACAAATCCATAAGTCAACTATTATTTTTGCACCTTTTCTTTTGTGTGTAAAGGTGCAAACAAATTTCTTGAATTTTGGGCTTATTATTTGTATAGTTGCTATGTTGTTAGTCCATACTAACAATGAGGTCTTCAAACCTCAAATCACTAACGGATACGAAATCCGATATTTTCGTGCCTATCCAGTCTAACTGGCTGGAGGGCAACTTAATATATTGAATATGTTGCACTTCTATTAGTGATGAAGTTTGAAGCCTCCAGCCGCCTTGTTGCGGCTTTGACTTTATTCAGAACCAGAGGCGCAATTATGCAAGACACAGAAAATCTGAAAAAAATTTACAACTTTGCTTATACATACCTAGAGCAAAGGTCTCAAGATTTAAACCTAAAAACTCCATTAACCAAATATTTTTTCCCGCTTTATGACATATTTGATAGTTCAAAAAATCCTACTTTAGATTTGGTTTTTGAACGTATATTAGTTTCTTTACAAAATCGCAGCTATATGCCCAATGTCATAAAGTTTAATCAAGATAAAGCCAAAATTCTTTCTGCCTTAGAATTAACTTCTCCTTATAATTTTCAAAAATTTGCCACTAATAATATTGAAAATTTATTGGCTAAACTAAAAAACTCTAAAGAGTTCACTGACAAAAATCAGTTTAAAAAATCTTGGAAAACTTGGCTGCAAGGTGCTGTTGACGGTGCTAAATGGCTGTCAGAATTTAATAACCTTGAAGAATTTAAATCCTCATTAGGCGGACAGCATAGCTTTAATCCCGATATTCCTCAAAAAATCAGCAAAAAAATTACCGGTTTTGGTTTTGCCCTTGCTTGTGATTTTTTGAAAGAACTCGGCTTTATAAATTACGGCAAACCAGATGTTCACCTCATCAACATGTTCAAAGGACTTAAACTGATAGACAATAATACCTCTGAACAAGAAGTTTTATGCATTATAAAAGAAATGGCAGATAGCGTTAACGTGCCAGCTTATCAAGTTGATAAAATATTCTGGCTGATAGCCACTGAAAACTTCTATTTAGATTTATCTCAACCGCTAAGTCTTCGTAACAAATTCATCAAATCCTATTCCAATTCTACAAAAGAGTAAAGCTATGAAAAATATTTAATCATCTCCGGCATATTTTTTAGTTTAACCGCAAATGTTAATGCTGCAAACTTCACAGCACAGCAAATTTATTGGTATGCTAAAAATAATAACTCAACCGCTCTATATTATGCCAACAATATAGATGTTACAGATAAAAACGGCAATACAGCATATTGCTTGGCTTTGAAAGACAAAGACCAACAATCAGCCGATTTATTAACCTACTATGGTGCCAATAAAAACAGCAGCTGTGTTTCTAAAATTAGCGGAAAAGATACATTTTTAGGTATGGGTACAACAGGCTGGACTGTTGTCGGTTTAGCCGCAGTCGGCGGCGGTGTCGCACTTGCAGCCGGTGGCGGAGGAGGAGGTTCTTCCGGTTCATCTTCTTCTGACAATAAAAATGACAATACAACAACAAAATTAGATTGTGTGCACGGCACACAAAGCGGAAAAGTTTGTGTTTGCCAAACTGGCTATACCGGAACTTTATGCGATTCCTGTACACAATATTATGAAAAAAATACGGCTGGCGAATGTGTGTTAAAATCTCTGGAGATTATTGGAACGGAAAATCCTATAAATAACTCTAGTATCAATATAGACAGCAAAGATGCGCAAACCGTCTATGGAATGAATATTCTAAATGGAATTGAAGCAGAAGGCTTCCTTTCTAAATATTATTACGGAGCCAATGCTTTTGAAGACAATGGCGAAATTTTCATCAACAACACAGGGGATAACGATGTATATGGCATAACAATCTCGCCCTCAGAATCAGAAAAAGATTTAGCAATCATAAATTCGCATTCTAATGCAACTGGAAATATCACTATTTCTAACAAAGGTTCCGGTAATGTTTATGGAATGTATAATATCTCATCTATAGGTGCTTCAACTAATTCAGGCTATTATAGTACCGGTACTATTTCAATTGAAAACTATGGAAATGGTAACATCTATGGAATATATGATAAAAATACTGGAAGAAATTCTTATTATAATTGCAACGGAACAATATCTATAGATAATCATGGTAATGGAGATATTTACGGTATCAAAGCCAAAAAAGGCTTTAATGTAAAGTTTAATGGTGGAGGTGACGGAACCATTGGGGATTATACAAATGACCTCGGAATTATTAAAATCACAAATGATGGTACTGGTAACAGTTACGGAATTTACGCTGATGATAGAAGCTATAATATTGGAGACCAATTTTATACTATTCAAACTAGATACGTTAGTACCAGCAAAAGTATAATTTCAATTGTAAATAAAGGAAATGGAAATATTTATGGTTTATACGGTAAAAATTCTTGGAATAATATTTTTATAGATGATTATGACCATAGTAAAAATCTCATCGGAACAATTTCCTTAGCCAATATGGGAGACAGCTTGTCAATTGGCATATACGGCGAAAATAGTTATAATTATAGCTATGACAAGTTTAATCAAGGCAATAAAATTGTTGGAACGGTAAAGATACACAATCTTGGAGATGGGGTGGCTATTGGTATGTATGGCAATGGCGGAACTGTTGAAAATTCTGGAGATATTATCATCACCCGAGCCGATTTTACCGATGATAATTTAACCGAAGATGATACTTCTGATGATACCACCTACTCTGCTGCAACTTCAAAAGGAGGAACGGCTATCGGCATTTACGGCGCTAGCGGCACAACTATTAAAAATAACGGAACAATCACTATTGACGGCGCAGAGAAAGCATACGGAATTTGGGCGGAAGACAGTACTGTCAAAGTTTATAACTATGGTACAATTACCATTGACGGAACTTCTTGCACTGGATGCCAAAACACTGCTAATGCTATTGTTTTGAACGGCGGTAAACTATTCCAAGACGGCGAGTTTATTTCAGATGTTATAGACCTTTCGGCTATTAGCGGAACGGTTTTAGCAACGCAAAACTCAAAATTTTTGGCTAAAAATGCTATTTCCGGTGAATTAGTTATGAGTTCCGATATTGTCAGCCAAGGCTTTCAAACCTCTTACACTACCAGCAACACCATTGATTCTGCCGACACAAAAGATTTAAAACTAAGCTCTCAGTCGGCTTTGTTTAACGCTGCACTGGCAGAAAACGGACACGATGTAAATTTAACGATGAAGTCTTTTGATGAAGTTGTTAAAAATAAATCGTTGGCAAATTTCCTGCAAAATAACTATGCCGCGCAAAACAATGAAAATTTGTTCAGCAGCCTGAAATCATTAGAAAATGTCAAACAGTTGAATAACGGCTTGAATGATTTTGCCGGAAAAGACTTGTTCGGACGTATGGCGTTTGAAGACCTGACAATGCTGCGTGAACTTAATTTTGATATGAAGCAGAAAATGTCCGGTAATGCTAATGAATATTTTTCGCTTATCGGCAGCACAGCCCCGTTTGCTTTTGACGGCAACAGCGGTTCAAACAGCCGTTGGGCTATAACCGGACACAAAGACGGCAAACATTCGTACGCTTTTGGTTTTGCTTTCAGCGACATCAACAGCAACGACGGCAGCAGTCATAACAACCGCAACGAAAAAATGTTTCAGGTTAGCCTGCCTCTCGGCTATCAGACTAACGGCTTTAACTTAACCTCTGCTCCGCAAATCGGCTATTCTTACGGTAATTATAACCGCAAAGGCTTTGACAACAGCGACTATAAAGGCACGATTTCCAAGCAGATGTTCGGCTTGCTGAATGAGGCTCGCTATCCGCTGCAATTCGGCGGCTGGACAGTTGCTCCGAGTGCGGAATTTAATGTGGTAAACTACCGCTTAAAAGGTTCGGAAACAGACTACCCGCCGTTTGCGCTGCGCTTAAAATCGCAAAATAATTACTCCGTTGAAACAGGCTTCGGACTTTATGCCGACAAAAATATACAGTTGGCTAAAGAAAGCAGCCTGAAATTAAACGGCAGTGTGGCGATGTATCACGAATTTGCCAATCCGTACGCCCTGACCTTGGGTATGAACGGAATGGACGGTTCATTTACGGTTCGTGATGAAAAACGTACAGACAGCCGCGCTGTGGTTCGCACCGGCTTTGAATTTACGCAAGGCAAACTGTCGCTGCTAGGGAATTTGATGGCGTATATTGACAGCGAATACCGCACCAACGCCACTCTCGATTTGAAATATAATTTCTAACGCCACATACAACCTAACCGCCTCGCAAAAATCGGGGCGGTTTTTACTTTTTTATACCATAAAAATTAATTCCAAATTTCCCCGATTCGTTTCACTTATCCACCATTTTTTCAATTAATTTAAT